>JAYWDA010000240.1:0-17368 GCA_043780105.1 Pseudobdellovibrionaceae bacterium
CGAATTTGAAGAAGCAGATAAACACGATTCCCAGGAGCACCAGAAAAACTCGACGCTGCATACTACCAACTCCATTTGGTCAAAAAAAAAGCCCTGGAAAGAAACTTCTTTCCAGGGCTTAAGTTTGAATCAATTAGTGCAAAGAATGCAAGCGAGCAGAGCGAGCTGCAGAAACAGCCGACGCTGCGTCAATCATACCAGCACCGCATTCATTATTAGAATTTGCCGACATTGGTGTCGCCGTCTTTTTAAGAATGTCGCGAACCTGAGCAGGGCTTAAAGATTTGTTGGCCGCTTTCAGTAATGCAACAACACCAGCAACATGTGGAGTCGCCATTGATGTTCCATCCAAAGCGCCGTAGTCAGTCGCTTCAATGCTCATCGCTGTGTGGATTTTTGCACCGCTGTTAAGAGCTTTAATCATATCAAGACCGGCTTGTTGTTCGATAATGAAAACCGGAATATTCACAGGCTCTGGAGGTTGAATTCCACCGCGCACAAGACCCGGTTCATTATTGTGAATCACCACAGCAATCGCACCGGCATGCATGGCGTTGATGACTTTATCAGTGAAGGCAATCGTTCCACGACCCATCAAAGCAACTTTTCCTTTAACGTCGACGTTTGTGAAATCGTCAGGCTGTCCGATTCCTGTGGCCACAAAGTCACCTTCGATTTTACCAAGAAATTCGCCAGCTCCATGCACAGGTGCATTCGGCAAGTTCACTTCTTGTCCAGAATCTTTGCTGGCTGTGATGACACTTTCGCGTCCACTTCCTAATGGCAGGCTTGAATTAACTTCAACCCCAGGTGCACAAATATCTAATTCTGGTCCATACTGAGAGAATTTTGCGCGAGTGATGCTAGAGTCCACGGCACCAACGGCAATCACCGTATCAAGAGCTGCTGGGTAACCAACACGAGCTGTACCGTCATTTCCAGAAGCGGCAACAACAACAATGCCTTGGTCTTCTGCTTTTTGGATCGCCATTCGGATCGAAGGAGGAGACATCGCTCCGCCTAATGACATTGAAATCGCATCCACTTTTTGGTCAACAGCCCAATTCAAGCCTTCAGCAATAGCGATGCTGCTGCAGCCTTCGTCACTGCAAACTCGGCCCATTAAGATTTTTGCTTCAGGAGCAACGCCTGAAAATCCAGAAGAAGTTAAAAGACCTGCGATAGTCCCCGAAACATGAGTTCCGTGACCGACTTTGTCAGCAAATTCATAAGGCATATTTCCGTCATGAACAAAGTCCTGACCTTTTTCAAGGTTGGCGCTTAAGGCTGGATGATCCTTATCGATCCCTGTATCAAGAATTCCAATGCGGGCTCCGCTGCCATTGTGAGCTGCTTTCCATGCCTGAGGAGCATGAATCGCGTTGATCCCCCAAGGTGTTGTCATTGCCGAACCAAGGCTTGCTAAGGATTGAATAGAAGCTTGCGTGCTGTGATTGTAATTAAAAACTCCGTAAATAGGTTTTGGAGCTGGGAACATGATCTCTTCATCAACAAACGCAACCAGTGGATTAGCGCGCAATGTTTCAAGATCCTGAGGACCGCTGATCAAAACAACCACTGAGTTTAAAGCTTTTAATGTGCTTTGAACTTTCATAGGACTATTTTGCAAACCTTGCGAAAACGCCGTGATGGCTGAAACTTGAGCACCTGAAGTCGTTAACCCCGACGAGCTACGGTTTGCTTTTAAAACGACCATCACCTTATTTGAACTAGCTTCTGCTGTTAAAGCCAGCGCCAGTACCCCTACGATCACCCCAGTTATTTTCATCCGTCCCCCTTTGATTAATCCTTGGAACAATTCCCTTAGTTCCACAGTGGCACCAATTCATTTCATTCGAGAAAAACTTTCAAGTGTTGTTTGAAACTATTTTTTGAGCTGAAAAATCTTAAATTCCTTGGCGCAATGCAAAATTTGACGAAGCTGTCTCAGATGGAAATTAGCTCCCGTAGGAGCCCTAGTATAAGCTGGAGTTATTAGATCGATTACATTCCATCCCTTACAAATGTAAGATTTCCTAACGCGATCGCTCTACTAAAATTCAGTCAGGGGAGCAAAAATTTATTTTTAATCCGCACAAGGACTTGGAAATCAAACTTTTAAAGCGGTTCCAAAGTGGGTTTATCGACGAAATCCAGTGAGCTGTTGACTTAAACTAAGCCCCCCGCTTATTTTGGCACCTCTTATATATGGTGGGTTGGCCGAGGAGTTAGGCACGGCTCTGCAAAAGCTGTTACGGGGGTGCGAAGCCCTCACCCACCTCCAAACTTTACTCCTAGAAAATCTTATTTCAGAAATAAGTCAAAATCGCGATCTGATTTCATCGTGACACGTAAAATTTAATTCAATAGCCTCTTTGAACTGGCGACCTTACGTTTGAGGTCGCTTTCTCTAGGGGGAATAATGAATTTTAGTCAATGGATGACCGTGGTTTTACTCGCTTCAAGTTCGGCTTTTGCAACCGACATACCTTTTAAAGACGGTGACTTTACTTGTATCACTCAAGCCAAAGCGCAAAAATATGCCAGCGAATTTAATATCGATCTAGCTTCTTTCGGCGGGCTTGAGCTTTGTGATTCAAAAGTGGATAGCAAGAAACTTTTTAATGATCTGCAAATTTTAGAAGAAGGAAAATTTTCTCCCGGTGGAAATAATAACCTGATCCGCGGATTTGTAGATGCTAATAATTATTATTCTTGGATGAAAGAGCAGACGCGCAGTATATCGCGTGGAAATGATGTGCCTTTTGCAACAGCTTACAACAGCTGGGGAAATTTCACGATGCAAGATGGTTGGGCGCAGCTGTCGACCTTAGGTCGTGTCGGAACAGTTGTTCATGAAGCACGCCACACAGCGGGCTATCGTCACTATCCTTGTACACAAGGCTCTTATCAAGACAGTGGCGTTCCGGGCTGCGATGAAAATTATCAGCAAGCCGGATCGCATGCGATTGAGATGGAATATTACGCGCGCGTATCAACTCAAGGAACGAACTTTCATCCGGTTTATAAAAGTATGGCTCGGCTGATGGCTGTGGCACGGGCAAATTTTGTTTTTAATTCGCCGATCCTTAAAAAACGTGAAGGCCTGATAGCGATTGATTCAGAAGCAAAAGCTCAACTTTATGATCACGGCGTTTGGCAAGAGCGTGAACTTCCAACAAAGAATGGCCAGCTAAAGCGAACTTCCGCGGGAGCATCTGTTCGCGATGGAAACCAAGCTTACTCAATCGAACTTTATGGAAACACAACTTTGCGACCTGATATTAAGGATGATTATTCTTATTTTAAACTTTTAGGGCGCGGTCAGGACTTTAAAGAATTTGAAGAGTTTGATCTGGGAACAAAACGCTTTGTGGCGGGAGTGACGGCTTCGGACCAAATTGGCTTTTTTGTTTTTCCTGAAGGAGCTTGGGGAACTTTTGAAGACACTCATTTAAAAGTCAGCCGAGTGGCTACGACTTTGGAAAATGGTGAACAAGGTTTTTATTTAGTTTCCGATCAAGGCGAAATTCATCAATTTGATCCGGCACAAAATAATTTCGGGCCTGCAAAAAATTTCAAGTGGGCCACCGACCTGACAGCAGCTGCAAAAGTGGATGGACAAGTTTTGAGTCTTCGTGCTGACGGCCAGATTTATGAAATGAAGAGCAACCAATGGACGCCATGGGCGCCATCTCAGAATAAAAAATTTACGAATATGGTCACAGTTCCTTTGTATGATGCTTTCGAAGTTGTGCACTGATGCCTCGGGGCGGAATGTTTTTTCTCTTATTGATATTAATGTCCGTAGGACTTTTGACATTGCTGTGGCCGATGCTTCCATCGGCTCAGCAAGCTCTGAATAAGAAACATTTTTTATCTAGTGGCCGTAAAAATAATTTATTCAATCAACAGGCAGCGGCTGAGGCTAATCGAAAGCCTTCGACAGAGAATGTTTCTACGAAAATTCTTGCCGAAGCTTCCCGCACGGGAATGACGGATCAAGATCCCGTTGCTAGCGAGAAAAGATTAGACTTGTTAGCGGGAAATTTAACTGACGAAGAAATTTCATCAATGGCAGAACTCGTGAAGCAACCATCAAGTGACGGCGATCTACGCGCTTTAGCTGTTGATTTACTGGCTCGAAATAAAGGACCACAGGCTTTGCAACCTTTGGAACAAATTATTATTTCAAAATGGTCTGAATCGACGGACCCACGCATGCAAGGATTTGAACAATCCTTAAGAGCCCGAGCGATCGAAGGCCTTGAGGGCCATCCTGCACCGCAAGCGACGGCAAGGTTACAAAGCGCCTTGAGCCAAGTGCAAGATACATTTCTAAATGATCATGGCCAAAGAGCCCTTTTGCATCGGCAAGGGCAAGCGCGCAGCGTACAAGAGCAGGACGAAGAAGCTCTTCAAAAAATCTTAAAGCATTAATTAAAAAATTTAATCGATAAAAATAGTCGAGTGACGGTTTGAAATAAACACGGTCACTTCAGCTGGTGAACATTCAGCCGCAGACAGATCCACTGGTACGACTTCGGTCATGGGAACTGTGCCGGTATCATCCCAGCCCGTATCCACCAAACGAATGGCTTGCTGAAATGGAGCTGTGTCTTTCACGCAAGGATCAAACAAAGAGCTGAACTCGTGTTTTTTAAGACCGCCTTCAAAAGATAAACTGACAAAAAGAGTTTGGCTTGAGCGCTGGTAAGTGACTTTGTCGATGGAGTAAGCCCAAGAAGAGATTGGTAAAACCAGACTTGCAACGATAAACATTAAAGAAGATTTCATTTGAGGCCCCCGCCTGACCACAGGTCTTAACATAAAAACAAAACTCACCCCAGTTCCAATGGCTAGGGTGTAGCTTTTTCAGGGTTAGTATTTAGATAGTCCCCTAAAAGCATAGGGTTAAAAGCTCTTACCGTTTGTCTAGAAAATGAGGCTGAACGTCTTGAATGATTTGAATTGGACTCGTTGGAGTGAACGCGCATCCGATAAAATGAAATATGTTAAAAACGTCACACATTTATTGCGGATTAACAGTTTTTAGCATGGTTTTATTACTAGGCTGCGGGCCGACCCCCAACTCACCTTCGCTCAATTCCACGTCGACAACCCAAGATTCGCCCAGCCTTATTCCTGGGGCTCCACACACTGAAAAAGGAATCTGTTCTAACCTAGACTTTCTAGGCTTTAGTTGGCCTAGCGATATGTTTGAATTTGAAAAAGAAGGTTTAGAAATAGCTCTTAATATCAGTGGCAGTTTTGAAGGGCCCGATGGCTGGCGTAATCTGACCAACGATTTTGACGGCCAAGGTCTTAGCATGGGTTTAATGAATCAAACTTTAGGGACTGGCAGTTTGCAGCCTTTACTTTTAAAGATGCGCAATCAACACCGCACGAAATTAGAAAGACTTTTTCAAGCCGATCATCTTCAATCTTTGCTAGCGATGCTGTCTGAATTTGAAAATTCTTTGGGAGCTCACTCTTCTTCCGAAACTTTATCGCCTCTGGATCTAGGTAGTGAGGCTTCTGCCACTAGTGACGTTTCCACTTTCAGCAGTGTCGACTGGGCTCGAAAAACAATTTATGATTCGCCTGGAACCTTTAATCCAATTTGGAAACAAGAGCTTTTAAATTTAGCGGGCTCGCCAGAATATGTGGCTTTGCAAATTGATGCTGCTTGGGAGTTACATTTGCGCGCCCTTCAGCTTCATCGAATGATGGCTGTTTACGAGCTTCGAACTTATTTATTGATGTTTGATATTGTTGTTCAAAATGGAAATCTAAAACCTGAAGATGAAGCTGCTTACAAAATATATGTGAAACAGAATCCACGTGCTACAGCCACTCAAAGACTGCAAAAAATTGTTGAGCTTCGGTTGCGCTGGGTCAGACCAAGATTTCAAAATGATGTGCGGCTTCGTAAGATGTCGATCATTAATGGGAGCGGCGTGGTTCATGGAGTCAGTCGTCATTATGAAAAAGAGTTCTGCTTTAATGGCAGACAAACTTTTCCCCGTCAACCGACTCCACTTCCTTAACTTTAATCCAGCGGATTAATCTCGTAACTTTAGAAACCGAACATAAAATCAAGCGTCGCGCGCTTGTAAGGAATATCTAAAGTCGAAACGTTTCGTTTCCCATCATAGTAAGCAGCCGCCACAACAACACCTTTATCTAATTGATATTGAAGCTGATAACGAGTGCTCTTCACATCAGTCCCGCCACCGGCGCCATCAGATTCTGTTAGAATTCCAACTGTTGAATCTTTTTTCAGATCTCGGAAATCAACAGAAAAAGTTAGATCGCCTTTATCTTTTAGCTGACCGATTTTAAATCCAAAAAGTTGCGCTGTATTATCATCTGATGGGTCGCTGTTTTTTGCGTAATCCAGAAATAAGCTTGTTGGCGTCCCGAATAATGGCATACCTGCTTCCAGGAAACCTCGGGTGATTCGGTATTCGTAAGTGTAGTTGGTTGCTGTTGTGGTATTACCCTTTGCAAACGAAGCTGCATTGACAGTTGATGTCTCTTTAATATTAGGGAAGTTTAAAGATCCTGCACCGATAGTGACTTTAGCATCGCCTAAATTCAAATTTACGCCAGCTTCTGCACCGACCATCATCACGTCTGTTTGATTCGCAGGAGTCGTCTTGTCATGTCTTGCATTTAGGATTGAATATCCGAAATTCCAAAACGCGCCAAAATTTTCACATTTGCAGAAATCTTTATAACTAATTCCTTCAGGCGTGATATCTGGATCGATCAACATATCAGACGTTCCCGGTTGGAAATAAGGGCTTGGACTTTTACCGATCCAAACTTGGCCATTTTCGCGAGCATGCCAGTTGGCGTAAGCCATATCTAAATCGATTGCTTTTTTTGAATTGTAATCAGTCAGAGTTTGATTCGTTGTTGTGCTATCACTGACGGATGTGCTTCCGGTCGCTAATCGAACCGTTGTTTCAATACTGTCATTTACTTTTCCGATAAGGGATAATCGAGCGCGAATGCGATGACGATTTTCTTCAGTCTCTGTGAAAACTGTGTTGCCTGTATTAGCACCGTCTTTAATTTGTTCATTACGGAAGCGGAAATCACCTTTTAAATTCCAGCGATCAGTCCAAGAACCATCGGCCGCAGACACAGACAAAGACCAGCAACTGACTAACAATAATGTACGAATATAATTCATGAAAATTCTCCTTGCGGCCATTAGGCCGCAAAGTTGTTTTTCACGCAAGAAAATATTCAGTTAGACTTGTGTTAGGATTTTGCAGGTTTTTTTATTCAGCGGCTGCTTCGTAACTAACTTGCACTTTGGTTCCTGCCGGCTGATTGGACCAAACAATTTTTTCGCCTAAAATAATTGCATTTCGAAATGCATCATAGCGAAAACCCACTAAAGGATCTGCAGGAATATTTTGTGAACCAAAGTTGACGCGAATAGTGCCAGAAACAGGTCGGCGATTTAAATAAATTAACGAGCCCACTCGTCTTAATAAATCGTCTCCCAAGGAAGCCAAACGATTTCCATAATCTGGTGAACATAAACTCAAAATATTATTTCCTGCATTTGAAACCTTGGATAATAACGCTTCAATGCGCTTGGGTGTTGAAAATGGCTCGTCACGATCACAATTTGTTTCAGCTGAAGGCACAATCGCCCCATAAACGCTGACTTTCGCAGTATCACCTTTTAAGGCCACTAAAAAATTTAAAAAACTATCGATGGGAACTGGGGTTTGGTCTTCGGCATCTGTCACAAAAATAATCGCTAAGTGAGCTTTCGAGCGATAAAATCCAACATTTCCAACCGATAAATTAGGCTCTGTCAAAGCCGCGATCACAGGGCCAAAAGATTGTTCCTGAGCGGAACCATCGGTGCCAACCACCATGTTTCGCGCTAGAGCTTGCGCAAAATTGGGTGTTGATGGCTGCACGAATTGAGGATTTCCAGTTAAAACTCCGCAGCAGGGCCCACTGTGCCCAAATCCAGAATTATCCATATCCGTCGTCACCACGCCGATATGAAAATCCAAGCCATTTTTTTTGACAAAACTTTGAATAAAGCGGTTCACATTATTTGAAAGATTAGTTTGGTGGGGCTGCATGGATCCTGAATTATCAATAACAAATAAGATATCAACACTGGGATCAAAGACTTCGACGCCGTTATCAGAAATTTTTTCGCCTGTTGTGACCGCTGGTAAGCCCAAAACAGAGCTTTGATTTACGCATGAAAAAAGACCGATCGTTGCCAATGAAATCATCAATAAATTTCTCATTGTGTCCTCCGAGCTTGGCAGCCCTTTTTAATATCGACTTTATAATTCGTTAGCTCATCCATCCACACTTCGCTGCCCGATGGAAATTTTAAAACGTCTTCGGACTGGCTGCCCGTTTTTCCACTGCGGATTTCGTTGGCTGCGGCTTGCGATAATTTTGTCGTTGATTCAACTCTTTGAATCACTTCTGCTTCAACGATGTGAAGTTTATTTAAAATAGTTTTTGTTTCTTTAAGATCTTGGGCAGCTAGCATCTGCACGCGACTGATGGCTTGGGCTTTCATTCGCGCCGCGCGCTGATCAGCATTGTTTTTAATGGTTTCAAACTCACCTTGTAAGCCAGAGACATTTGAAGCGGCTGAGGCTTGTGCTGCTGATTTTGATTCGTCTGTTAAAATTGAAAAAGCTTTTGTCATTTGACGAAGCCGCTCATCGCGAACCATTGCGCGAGGTAAAGATTTAGATATTTGTGCCATTTCTGCTAAGTTTAACCCGCCGTCTTTCATTTTTAAAAGAGCTTGGGTGACTTCTGGAGTGTTCCCCTGCTTTGAAATTTTCTCGAGACCCATGGCTCTTTCTTTGAACTCTGCTGTAAAATCCTTCAGCGTTTCTAAAGACGCGCCAAAATCACAAACCTTAAGTTGTCCTAAAGCTCGTACAAACCAAGTTTCGGGGCCCGCTTGGCCAGAAAAAGTTTTATTCACCAAAGTTTGGGTAACTGCCACGGCGTCATTCGGTTGCCCACGCTTTAAAAAAGCCCAGGCTTTTTCTTCTTGGCTTTGCGGGAAAAAATCAGATCCCTTAGGGATTTTATCATAGTACTTTTGCGCGGCTTCAAAATAGCCGTTTTGATAGAGCAGTCGTCCCGCCGTCATATTTAAAAGATCTTCAGGAATGGGATTATTTTTTGCCTTCATCAAAGAACTGATAATAACGGCAGCGGCTTTAGTTTCATCTTTTTGACCATGCAATAAAGCAATATTCCATTCCATCAAGGCTCGCTCGCGGGAATCAACAGGCGCAAGCTTTGCTAAATTTTGAAGCCCTTGCAGGTCATGCGGTAAAGATTGATCGGCGGATTTCACACGAACTTCTGTGGAAACTCCGAAAACTTCAGTCCAAGTGTTTTTCCATTCTAACTTAGCCACTTGCCATGCTGGATGAGTAGGGCCTGCGGCCTCACGCCACTGGTTTAATATCTGCATATGAATTTTTTTTGGCTCTTTGATTAAAAAAAGTTCTTCAAGGGCCGTTACTGTCATTGCGTTTTTAAACATCAATAAAGATTTATAGGCGCGAAAATCTTCTTGTTTGGAAAGATTGGAATTAGCAAACGCTGGCTTCCACTGAATTAATGCTTCTGTCCACTTTGAATCTTCTAGAAGACGAAGAAGGTGATTCTGTTCAGCTGTTGGCGTTTTTAAAAGACTTTTTAAAACATCCGCCATCACAGAACTATTTTTAGCCGCTTTTGTAGGGCTTGATGAAGCCAATAAGTTTTCAAGATCTTGTCCGATGGCTGACGTCGAACCAAAACTTAAAACAGCCAGCAAAAGAACTCCCGATATCGGTCTTTTTAACATCATAAAATCCATCCCATTTGGATTGACCCTAAGGCTAAGTCCATCGATTTTTCGCCGTCAAAGAAAGGCGCTTTATAAGTTTGATAGCGCATTTCGGCTCGCGTAGAAAAGTTTTTTGACCACCAAATACCAAGCCCACCACCCAAGGAATAAGCTGAAGCATCACCACTTTGTAAAGTGACAGTGCCAAGACCAGCTAAGCCGTACACATCAAACTGTGCCACGCGATCGAATAAATTAACTTTGCCGTAGATCGGATACCAGTCAGCAAAAACCATCTTTTCTTCTTTTTGGTAATTGATGACTGGAACAACCGCTGTTGGATTTGCAGAATTTTTATTGTAATCGTCTAAAGCGCGAGCAATCAAAGCTTCGCCTTCTGGAGTAAGCTTATTGAAGCTTTTATTGTACTTTACGCCAAATGAAAATTTTGGGTTAAGATGATAATGAACGTTCAACCCAGCATTCATGGTCTTTACATAAGCATCCCCACCCAAGCTTCCAGAATATTCAGGCGCAATCTCCCAGCGATTTCGGCGCGAAACGGTGCGCTCTTGAACGACGGAGATTTCTGTTCCTGGATTGATGGCTTTTGCTTTTTCTAGAAGAATTTTATTTCCACCCAAACCGTCAAAATCTTTTTCAACTTCGGCGTGTGCTGAAAGGGCCGACGCTAGAATTGCAATCGAGATTAAAATTAATTTCATGGTTTACTCCCCGAAATAACTTGGTAAGAAAGCTGAAGTGTTGACTGATTGGTGTCTGTGTCTGAGGTATCGCGATTGGAAGATGTGACCACCATGCGAATGGTCCCGTTGACTGGCAATTTGGCGGCATCCAAAGACGGCGTCCAAGTGAAGGTGCACTCGATCGCGCCACTGGCAAAGCGCTTCTGACAATCAATGGAACCACCGACGGGAACGTTGTCGTTACGATCTAACGAAATCATACTCTCGCCTTTTGAATCATAAACAATAAACGGGATGACGTTGACTTGGTTATTTTTTAAGATTTTTGTATCCGTCCAAGTCGATAAAGGCGAAGACAGATTTGTGTAGATTGTTTTTGTCAGCGGCACCAAAGCACTGCGCCGACCAAACTCACTGAAAGCTTCGACGACAAAGCCAGCGGCGTGGGATGAATTTGTTACCTCAACGCCTCGTAAATCTAACTCGTAGTTTGATGTATAGACATGTGTCGTTGCATCGCCAGTGCGATCTTTAAATTTCACAAAGCTTGCTAGTGAAATTTGATCTGCAGCAGGGCTTAAAATCGCAAGCTCTGGGCCTGTTGCATTGCTGCCAGCTGAAGATGTGTCCATATCTTTTGCAGTGACGCTGAAAGGATAAATACCACCTTCACGAAGTTTTGCAGAACTTGGAAAATTAATCGCCATCACTTGCGGATCTTGTGGACTTCTTTGCACAACAAATAGAACTTTTTTATCGCGAGTGTAGACTATATTTGTCTTAGGGTTCTTAGCCGTAACATGAAGACTAAGCTCTAAATTAATCGATAGTCCGTTAGTGACAGTTCCCAACGGCGGCGCCCATTCAAATTTTTTCGAACGACCATCGTAAGAGGCTCCGCGGAAATCGCTCATATTATCAATGACTAGATCTACATTTGTAAATCCCGGCTGAGAAATATGTGTTTCAACGGAAAGAGCTTCTTTTTTGCCCTCGATAAAAGTAACGGCATCCGGAGCATCAATATAAATTAAATCCGAGGAATCACCTTTTGGCTTTTCACCCCCGCCGCTGTTTGGTCTGGCCTCTTTTAAAATATTACCTTTGCCATCCAAAGGGTTCTGCTGCCATCCGCAACCAAGTAAACCGACACTTGTTAAGCCCGCACCTAAAATAAAACTGGCTACTAAATTTTTCATATTCATATCAACCTTGCCCCGATCTTCGAAGTACAAATGGATAAGTTACTTTGACGTCAACGCCACCTTCAGGCAGCGGAAACTTCCAAGTTTTAAGTCTTAAAACTATACAGTCTTCCACACCTTTTGCATTCAAGGTGCTATTTTCAATGCCTGCGGCTTTAACGAGGCCATTTCCACCAATGGTGAAATCAACAGACACGCGACCCTTTACTGTCGGATCACTTTGCAATGCTTGCTCGTAACAAAAACGAACTTGTCCTAGGTTTCGATTAATAACAGCGGCGATTTGATCACGGTCTAAACCTTGTGCCACAGTCGCCTCAGCCCCTAAAGGAAGTGAAGATGCGCCGCTCGATCCCACTAAACTTAAAGATCCGTAACCGGCCTGCCCGCCGCCTTTACCTTTGGTTCCGTAACCACCGGCGCCTTGGACATTTCCTCCGGCTCCAAGTGGCGCACTGACGATGCCTTTTGCGTAAATATTTGTTTGCATGCCGCCGCTGCCGGCCGTTCCACCAAGACCTGGTCCCGCTGAAGTCTGCGCTGCACCTAAATTTAATCCTGATTTTTGATTAGCGGACTTTAAACTTCCCAATGCTGACAAAGCACCCAAGCGTTTAATCGAGACTGCTTTTTGCACAGGCTTTGGAGTGTTTTCTTTGATTGTTGAAGTCGGTTGGGCTTTAACTACTTCTGGCTTTTTTAAATTTTGAACAATTTTTACAACTTGTTGCTTGAGTTCAGCTTCAATCTTAGCCGTACTTAAAGGAACAAACTGAAGACCTGTGCTGAGCAAAATAAAAAAAGCAAAAAGCCCTAATAAAGTCCAGCGCCAGACCGTGGCCTGTTCATCAGGATTATTTCGATCGACGTGGGTATTCGTGACAGCATCCACAAAATGCAAGCCACCCAGCTTTCCCAACATGAAGGGAGTTTTTGAGCTAGCCGTCATTTCACCTAAATTTTCAAAAGCAATTTCTTGCTCTTCAAGCTCTGCTAAATTTTCAACAAGCTCTAATCTGTTGGTGTCTTGCCGGCGAATCACTTGCACAGGCTGTCCTTGCCAATTAAAAGCTCTTAAAACTTTTCCGTCTACATCCTGTAGAACAAGCTTTTGCTCCATCATATCCCCTAAAATTGCTCAGCTGATTGAATCATGCGATCTTTGAAATCGGCTCTTAATCCTAATAATGAATCTAAGACTTTATCTTCTTCAACCGTTGAAACGGCTTCATCTGTAAAGTGGTATTTACCTTGAACCAGTAAATCTTCAAAATTGTGCGACATTTCTGTTTTTGCTTGGCCTTTATCTTCTGCTGTTGATTTTTTTTCAGCAAAACTGGCAGAGCTTACTAACAAAGTTAGCAAGCAGACCGCCATTGTTCGAAAACTTATCTTTTTCACGGCTGACTCCCTTTTTCATTCAACTGCTTGATTCGTGTTTCCAGATATTGAACCATGGCGAAATTCTTAGAAGTTTTTTCGACATTTAAAAGTTTTTCTAACTTAATGCGATCAAAAGGCGCTTGTCGTACTTCATTTCGGGCGACTTCAATGTTTTTTAGATTTGGTTTTTCGACGGGCGCCTGTGGCGTTACAAAAGTTGCCAATGTTTTCTGATTCTCTAAACTTGCTACACTGGAAACCATTTCAATTTCTTGTGCGATCAATGAGTGAAATTCGCCCGCTTCACTGGCGGATTTTTTCAAAGATTCTTTCCACTGGCTGTTCCAAAACTCAGACAGCTTTGCTTGTCCTTGATCGGCTTTAGATTTAAAGGGAGCCGCTTGCTGACCTAAGATTGTCATGTATTGCGATTCTTCGTCGGGTGACAATCCAGTCGGAATTGGCAGCGACATCAGTTCTTCATAGAAGCGCTGATTTTCTTTTGTTAGAACTGAAAGTGATACGACTTGCGCTGACCAGTCGCCCTTTTTGATAGCAACAGCGGCTAGCTTTTCAACAGCCTCTAAATCATGAGCGCGGGATTTGATTGTTTTAGTTAAGGCTTTTTGGGTGCTTGAATCAAGCTTTGCGGCCGTCACAGTTTTTTGCCCGGCTTTAAAGTTTTGAAAATAATCTAGGCGCCACAAGGATTGACCCCACACTGTCGCATCAATCGTGTGATCAGCCAGCGCTGTTTTTAAATTTTTATCCGTCGGATGCTTTACGTAAATTTCTGTGTACATTCGGCCCAAAAGTTCAGGCTTAGATTTTAGAAAGCTTAACTGTTGCTGCAATTCTTTTTCAGGATTCGCGCTGTTTCGAACTAACTGAGAAGCAATTTCTGTTTTTAAATCGGCCTCTTTGGTTTGTCCTAAAAACTTTTGATAGTAGGCTTTGCTATCAACTCCAGCCAAATCTGCATAAAGAGCTAACTTTAAAGACTTCTGATCAGCTTGCATTGAAGGCGCTGTCATTTTCTCAAAAGACTTTAACGCCGTTGGAAAATCCAGTCGCAATTCTGCTAACCAAGTTTTTTGCGAAAGTGCGAATTCTCTTTCTTCTGATGTTAAGGCCGATAGCGCCAGGTACTCTTCAACCGCTTGACCGGCTTCGTTCCACCTTTTGGTTTTTTCAGCCAGGACGATTTTGTTTTTTAGGTAAATCTTTTTGTCGGCCGCCGAAGCCTCAGACGCGTTCATCTTTACAAGAGTCTGCCAAGCCGCTTCAGAATCAGAAGTTGCTAAGCGCGCTGTTTGCGATAACAAAGTTTTTTGTGAGATCTCTTTAAAGTCTTTTGCTAAGCCTTTAAAACCTTGAGCGTATTCGGTCGACCAAGCTTGTAATCTAGCTTCGTCTTTTAGTTGCCCTAAAGCATCCAACGATAAATGAGCGGCCTGTGTCCGCAAAGATTCTGGGGCGGCTTTTTCTAAGGCTATCGTGTGCAATAGATCAGCGGCTTTCGTGTTATCGCCAAGCTCGTAAGTTTTTCTGGCTTGCTGATAACGAACTTCAAATGCTTTTGAATGGGTCGGACTTTTTTGTAAATAGGTTTGCGAAGCTTCCTGCCATAAAGGCTCTTGCTTTGAAACTTCACTCATTTCTAAGAATGATAACAATGTGGATTCAAGTTCAGCCGTTTTCGCAGGATTTTTTTCTTGGCTTTGGATGGCAGCCCAGAAAAACTTTGCAGCCTGCGCCCAATCCTTACGAGCCACGGTCACTTGCGCGCCCCAAAGTTGGATCTGCGTGTCTTCTGGGAAAACTTGCGTGAACGCTACATAGGCGCGTTGCAGGTTTTCAGAAGGAGCTTTTTTTTCAGACTGATTCCAGTTCACTAAGAAATTTCTTAAAATCTTTTGCTTTTCAGCGCAGTTATTGTCGCCGCAACCCTTAAGGTCACTCCAAAGATTTAAGGCACTTTCAAAAGATTTTAAGGATTCGTCGGTTTGATTTTCTTTATATTTAAGCGGCGCTAAATGAATCATGGCCTCAAGTTTTAAGGCCGGCGTTGAAAGCCTTTGCAAAGCATAGGTCCAAACTTCGACAGCTTCGGCTTTTTTGCCGGTTCTTTCAAATTCGTTGGCTAATTGCAAAACATTGCTAAGCCTTGTTGATTCTGGGCTCAGCTTGTAAACTTGTTCTAGCTCGGATTTCGAAAAACTTTTTCGTGCGAGAAATGTCGCTAAATCTCGAGACACTTCCTCTAAGAAACCTTGGTCGGCTTGACCGACGGCGGCCGCCGCTGTTCTTGTCTGCAATTCAGGAGTTTTTAAAATATTTTTTACGCCCTCAACAGCTTCATCAAAATGACCCAACGAAAAATCACACCAAGCCGTTCGGTAAGCGGCAAGACCGCGACCGCTGGCGGTTTTAATTTGCATGACTTTTTGATAGTGGGGTTTTGCTTCGGCGTGTTTGTTATGCTTAAACGCCATCTCAGCCAAAGCAAGGTGGGCTTCTGCTGTCATATTATCGGGAGCACTGGCACTTAATACGCTTGTATATAAGGATTTGGCTTCAGTTTCATTATTTAAAAGCTGATTTAAATGACCCATTTGAATTTGTACTTTTGCTTTTTGATCAGGACCCGCATGCGGTAACGCTGTTTTATAAAGCTCTAAAGCTTTTTTTCGATCTTTAAGTCCCGCTTGGCAATCTGTACAACCGGCTTCTAAATCTTTGACTGCGGCTATTCGAGCTCGTTCCGCCAACAAATCAGCAAGTCTTAAGGTCACAGGAATTTTTGAAGAATCATTGGCTGCAAGATTTAAATTTATGCGATTCAATTTATCAATGAGGAGGTCTTGCGGTTCAGAACCGCTTTGAGCTAGGACCAATAATGGGATCGCTAAAATTGCAACGACAAATCTTTTCTTCATTCACCCTCTCACTTCATTAAAACAGCAAAACGAATATCGCTAAATCCTGCCTGTGCGCAGGCAGCAACAACTTGATTTAAAACTTCGTATTTAATTCGACGATCGGCTTGAACAGTGATGATGCCCGGAGCGTCTGCCGTCCCGGCTGACACCATTTCTTTGCGAATATTAAGCAATGCTTGAAAAAGGCCATCGCCGCCCTCAAGAAGTTTTTCTTCCAAGAAAACTTTCCCTTCGTCCAACTTAACGACTGGAAACCGCTCTAAAGCTTCGGCTTTAACAGCCGACGGCAATTCCATGTTTTTACCCGTGAAAAGAATTTCTCCGGTGCTGGAAAAGCTCATTAATAAGAAGATGACTAGGATTGAAAAAGCATCGATCAAGGCCGTTAATAAAAGATCTGCGCTGATCACGCGTTTCCAAGAATGAGAATTGGGGCGCAAAACAGAAGTGGTCGCCAGTGGACTTTGTAATGCTGTTTCGCCTAATACACTACGATTCATATGCATCCTTACAGCGGAACGACCCCTAAATCGATCATTCCTGATTTTCTGAATTGATCCATCAATCCAACAATATCTTCGTAAACAGTTTGTGCTTTTGGCTGAATCAAAGCAGTTCTTAAGTCAGGCTCAAGATTTTTAAGCTCGGTCAGAATTTTTTCAACTTCTTGGCTGTTCACTTTTCCGGCTTGCGCTTCAACACGAAACTTTCGCAAATTTGCAGGCACGCGCTGACTTTCTTGAACTTCAAGGCTGACTTCACCTGTGGCTTCTAAGACGACCATCATCAGGGGCTTTTTTGTAGTCTCAGCGGCCGACTGGCCACCGACGGCTTGTTTTACATTCAGCGAACCCACATTCAGCCAAACAGCCGTGATCAGAAGAAAGCAGATGCAGACCGAAAGAAGATCGATAAAAGGAACTAAGTTCAGCTCAAAATCCAAATGCTTTTTATTTTTACGCACGCACCGCACTCCTTTTACGAAAACAAGGCTTTTAATTTCTTCTAAGCGTTGGCTTCTCTGGAAGCGTCACCTTTTTTAAAAGACTTAAAACCGATGGGCTCATAAGAGTAGCTCAGCCAGTTGAAAACTTTTAAAGCCGCTTGGTTCAGATCTTCATTGATCATGTTGGCGCGGTTTTGCAGGATGGCGTAACAGATTAAAGCTGGGATGGCGACGATCAAACCGTAAGCTGTACAGTTCATCGCTTCCGAAATACCGGCAGCAAGGAGCGTCGCTTTTTCTGCAGGAGCCGCATAAGCCACCGA
>JAYWDA010000241.1:0-1701 GCA_043780105.1 Pseudobdellovibrionaceae bacterium
TGCCTGAATAAATCGAAGCCACCTTTTAACCTGAACGTAATCGACTACCTGCGATTGAATTTTAAACCAGTGCAATGATCCCCAGATTCTCAGAACTGCAGAAACCAGAACCAGACTCAGCCAAATTTTAAGTAACTTATGGCCTAATACATCACCGCAAATGTAGGCGTACGAAAGAGAATAGATCAATAGCGCAATGACGCCGGAAAAGTTCAACTTGTAAAGCAGATTTACTCTTTTGATTTCGAGCTCTAATAAAATTGGACGGACGTTTGCCATTTGATTTATCTTCGTTGCATAAATCACTGCTAGAATTGCACCAAGTATTTAAGACCATTTAATGAACACAGGATGATTTAAAAGTTAAAGACTTAGGGATCTTCACCTTTCACCGTTGGAAGCGTCAAGTCATAAAGAATAGGCAATAGCCGTTTTTTTCGTAAAAATAAGTTTGTCGAGAACTAACTTTATGAAAGGAAAACAGCCATGCCTAATGCTAAAGATTTAGCATTTTTTCTACCAAGTAAGAAACTAAAATTATTAAATAACACGCAATTTCGTAAGGGTTATTTGTGGGAACTCGAAACTATACCCACCCGAAACGAACCCTGCCCCCGTTGTGGAGAGCTTTGTTCACAGTTTTATGGCAAGGCCAAAACCACGCTTCGCGATGAACCTTTGCGGTCTGAAGCGCTTTATTTGGAAATCACAAAACAGCGTTACTTCTGCAAGGTCTGTAAAAAGCCCTTCGTTGAACAGATCGACGGTTTTAAAAAGAACCAACGAAGCACCGGCAGATATGAAAAATTTATCGCTGAAATGTGCGAACAGTTCAGTAACATCAGTGATGTTCAAAAACGTTTTCGGTGTTCTTCAAGCTTTGCTTATAAGGTTTTTTACAAATACCAGGAGATAAAATTAAAAGAAAAAATAAACTACACCTGGCCCAGTGTTATTGGCATTGACGAGCATTTTTTCACTCGGAGAAACGGCTACGTTGAATACGCCACAGTTTTAACTGATATGAACAACAAGCGGCTTTATGAAATGGTTCAAGGCAAAGACACAAAAACTTTGCTTGCGCAACTGAGCCATTTACAGGGCCGTGAGCAGGTTAAATTAGTCGTTATGGATATGTCTTCAACGTACAGGAAATTTGTGCGCGAGTTCTTTCCAAACGCGCAGATCGTTGCAGATAAATTCCATGTATTGAGATTGCTAACGCCCACAATTATGAAGATGCAGAAACAAATACACGGGCACCGCCAAGAACTGTTTTTAAAGAAATTAGTGTTAAAAAACCGAACAAAACTCGATTATTTTGTACGCCAGGATATCGACAGATATTTAAAGCAGCATCCAGAGCTTGATATGATTTATCGTTTTAAAGAACGCATGTTTGAGTTCTACAGAACGAAAGGTGTTGTTAAAGCTGTGGGCGGTTTTTATCGGCTAACGGAGCAACTAAAAAGTACCGGCCACCCGGCCTTAATGAAACTCGCAAAAACTTTAGAAAGGTGGAAAAAAGAGATTTTACTTTATTTTGAAACTGGGTTAACAAATGCAAGAACTGAAGCTTTTAATCGGAACGCAAAACTTGTACAGAGAAGGGCTTGCGGGTTTAAGAGCTTTAAAAATTACAGATTAAGAACGCTAAACGCTTGTTCTTGAATGATTTTTTTGATTTACCAACGATTAAAA
>JAYWDA010000242.1:0-14363 GCA_043780105.1 Pseudobdellovibrionaceae bacterium
TTTAGAAGCACTTCCAGAAAAAAAAGCGGCCGTTGCGCCATCCACAGATCAAATGCGTGAGAAAAAAAGAAATCTTGAGAAAAAAATAAAACAAGCTGAAAAAAATTTAGAAGTTTTAGACAAGAATCTTCTGAATCATCAAGAAAAACTGAGTTTGTTGAACGAACAAATCGCGAACCGCACCACCGGAAATTTTCCCCAGGCAATCCGAGATTTGACCGAGGTCCAACAAAAAATTGAAAAGTTTGAAGAAGAGTGGCTGGCTTTAACGGAAAATCGAGATCGCTGCATGGAAGAACTCAGTCTACTTAAAGGATAAGGTTTAATGAATTCTGAAGTTAAGGTTCGACCATTTTTAAGAGGGCGTTTTCATGAAGCCGCCTTTTTTTATGGATTGGGTGCCTGCACGTTATTGGTTGTAGGAGCTCATAATTTTTCAGCCCGATGGGCAGCGATCATTTATAGTCTTTGTTTAGCGGGCCTGTTCGGAATCAGCAGCCTTTATCACCGCATTGATTGGAAACCAAAAAGTTATGCTTTATTAAAAAGGCTTGATCACGCCATGATTTTTATTTTCATTGCGGGAACAGTGACGCCCATTGCCCTTCTTGGATTGCCGGAACAGATAGGCATAAAACTTCTTGCGTTATTTTGGATAGCGGCCGGAGTTGGTGTCTGCAAAGAGCTTTTATGGGTTAAAGCTCCGAAGTGGGTTTCAGCTATTTTATATGTCGGCATGGGTTGGCTTGCAGGACCCTTCACCTCAGAATTTTTATCAGCTTTGGGGCCCGTCAGTACGGGGTTATTAATTGCTGGCGGGGTGATTTATACTTTAGGTGCATTGATCTACGCCGTTAAGTGGCCAAATCCTCGTCCCGCCGTTTTTGGCTATCATGAAATTTTTCATATCTTGGTCATGATCGCCAGCGTCTTCCATTTTATTGTAATTTATCGTTTAATTGCGGCTTAAATCATCGTTGAAGGAGAGCTTATGGATTCAGCATCACTTTGCCCTTGTGGGACTGACAAAAAGTATAACAATTGCTGTGAGCCCTTTATCAAAGGGACGCAAAGCCCAGCGACAGCTGTTGAGTTGATGCGTTCCCGTTACACTGCCTTTGCAGCTGGTGAGATTTCGTATCTAAAAGATTCACTCGCGCCCGAAGAACAAAAAACATTTGATATGAAATCAACTGTTGATTGGTCAAAAAAATCTAAGTGGCTTGGTTTAGAAATTATGGAAGTAAAAAAAGGTGGGGCTGACGACAAAGAAGGCACTGTTGAATTTACCGCCAAGTATTCCTTTGAAGGAAAAACTTTAGAACACCATGAAGTGGCACAATTTCGCAAGGCTCAAGGCAAATGGCATTTTGTTGACGGAGATTCTCATACGCATGAAGAAGGCCAAGGGCATCAACATCATCCGCGTCCTGAGACTGTTGTGCGAGAAGAGCCTAAAATTGGTCGAAATGATCCATGCACTTGTGGCAGTGGGAAGAAATTTAAAAAATGTTGCGGAGCTGCGGCTTAAAGGCCTTTACCGCAATCAACACAGAATTTGCCTCGGGCTTTTCTTTGTTCTGCGTGTTTTCGTAGATCACATTTTGTCTGAATAAGTTTATTCACAATTTCCCCGCAACTGGGACAAAATTTAACAGCGGCGTTAGATTTCCCATGATTCATATTTGGACAACGTGCTTTTGATTCCATCAGACCTCTTTAGTGCCGCAAACGACATCTTCAGGTTAACAGCGCCTGACAGGATTAGATAGGAATAGTTAAAATCCTTCTTGATCTAACTTGTGAGAGTCTGGGAATTGCAGTATTTTATAAGCGTCCGGGGAACCACTCCTAAGATCCGATGAAATGATATGTCGTTGAGTTGAAGTCGGATTTTTACTTGCAGTGGAATTTGTCATAAGGATCAAATTTTGAAAAATTCTGATTTTGAAAAAATACTGCAAAAAAACTTCTCTCTGCCAGGCTTTAGAAAAGGGCAGCGAGAAATTATTACGGCGGTCTTAGAAAAAAAAGACGTCTTAGCAGTTCTTCCGACAGGCGGAGGAAAATCTTTGTGTTACCAGTTTCCAGCTCTATGGACTCAACAACTTGTGATTGTTATTTCACCCCTGATTGCGCTGATGCGCGATCAAGTCGCTTCCTTGCATCGCATGGGTTTGCGCGCTGGCTGCCTTTATTCGGGCCAAACAGATCAAGAAAAAAGAGCCTTATTTCAAGAGATGAACGAGGGTGGTCCCTTTGTGTTATATTTATCGCCCGAGCGAGTTCAAAAAGAGGGCTTTAAAAAATGGATTATGAACAGGGAAATCGCTCTTTTTGCGGTTGATGAAGCCCACTGTGTTTCTCAGTGGGGCCATGACTTTCGCGCAGAGTACACTCAGATCAATGTTTTAAAAGTATTGCGCCCTGACATCCCAATTCTGGCATTAACAGCATCGGCAACTCCTCTTGTGCTGAATGACATTTCAAAGAACCTGTCGTTAAACAAGCCTGAAAAAATGGTGCATGGTTTTTATCGGCCGAATCTTTTCTATCAAGTTGAAGCCTGTGCTGATGAGGAAGATAAGCTTGAGTATTTAGCTCAAAGTTTGCGGCAAATTCCGACGGGGCGAAAATTAATTTATTGCGGGACTCGTAAGCAAACGGAAGAGCTGGCGCGATTTTTAGAAAAAAAGTTTGATGGCGTTGACTACTATCATGCAGGCTTATCCATTAACGAAAGAACGCGGGTGCAAGAGCAGTACATTCGCAGTGAACTTAAAATTCTAGTAGCCACTAATGCTTTTGGAATGGGAATAGATCAGCCCGATGTTCGGTTGGTCGTTCATTACCAACTGCCTGCCAATATTGATTCCCTTTATCAAGAGATGGGTCGTGCTGGTCGGGATGAAAAAGAATCTAATTGCTTATTACTGTACGCAAAAGCTGATAAGGGCCTACAGTCTTTTTTCATTATGAATTCTGATGCCCCAAAGGCAATCAAAGATTCACGTTGGAGAAATTTAGAGGCCTTAGTCAACTACGCCGAAGGCAGTGAATGTCGGCATGGTGAAATTTTAACTTACTACCGAGATTCGCAGCGATTAAGAGCTTGTGGACATTGCGATGCCTGTGAGCCTAAGTCAGATAGAAAAATCGTTAAAGCTGCACGTCAAACAGCAGTCATTTCTGCAGCCTCTCAAGTGAAGTTGCGAAGCAAAGTAAAAAAGAAACCTTCGATGGTCGAAGTCACCATGGACAACTTGCAAGAAAAGCGTTTCCTCAGTCTAAAAGCATGGCGAAAACAAAAAGCCATCGAGCTTGATTTACCAGCCTTTGTTGTTTTCAGTGATCAAACGTTAAAGCATCTTTCAGTTAAAAATCCGCAAAACTTGGACGAAATGAAATTAGTCCATGGCATCGGAGATATGAAACTTGAAAAATTTGGCTGGGACATTTTAGCGCAACTTCAGCAGATCGATTAAAGTAAATTTTCTTCGTCCGGTAAAATATCATGCTCTGGATTCCCGCCCGCCGCATTGTTCATGCTTCGAATGGCGCGATCCATTTGATCTTTAACGTCTAATTCGCCACGAATAAATTCTGGATCCTCTGACAAAGGTGGTGTGTCGCGTCCGAAAGCTCCTAAGTTTTCATCAATATGCCGAGGGCTTGAAACCGACGTTTGATCTTGATCTAAAATAATATCTCTTTCGTCCTCGGCATTTTCTAAAATATCAGGATTTTCAGACACCGGAAAGTCACTTGATTTTATATTCGCCATAAATCCTCCAGAAAATTATTTTGCCTTAATTTATAAAGAGTTGAATGACATTCCGCACACAACTGATTTAAAGCTGAGACCTAAACATTGTTGAGATCTGATCTAAAGCCTTTTCAGCGAAGGGGCGATTTTCCCAGTTCTCTAAGGTGTAGAGTTTTGAAAGTGTTTTATCTTTTTCAAATGTCGCAACTTCGTGAGCAGCAAAAACAGGATCAAAAATATTTAAATTGGCTTCGTCGTTAAGACGGAATGAGCGATCGTCAAAATTAGTTGAACCAACACTAACAAAGACGTCATCGGCAATTAAAACCTTGCAGTGATATTTGGCAACTTGATAGCGATAAATTTTAACTCCAGATTTTAGCAGATCTCCCCAAAGCGACTTTGAGCTTTGGCTGACGATGTGCGAATCTGTAAATGGACCTGGAACAATAATCTCGATCGTCACACCTCTTTGGCGAGCTCGAATTAATTCTTTGATCGCTAATTCATCAGGTACAAAATAAGCCATTGAAAGACGAATATTTTTTTTAGCAGCAGCCAAGACCATTAAATACATCAGTCGCATACTACCATTGCCCTCGGTCGGAGAGCTGATAAAAACCTGTGCGAAAGTAGAACCCTTATTTGGGACATCAGGAAAGTAATAACTATCATGATGAACTTCTGGTCGCACCTTGAGCCAATTATCCATAAAAGCAGATTGCAAATAAAGGACGGCAGGTCCTTCAATCATAAATTGTGTGTCCCGCCATTTTTCAGGGTCCTGGCCATTGCCCGTCCAGTCGTTACTGATACCGACCCCTCCGGTAAATCCAACCTGACCATCGATCACCAATATTTTACGGTGAGTCCGATGATTCATCCTCGATAAATTAAACCAACGAAGCGGGCGATAAAATTCAAGTTCGATTTTTGCTGCTTTCATTTCCTTAAGGTATTTGTCTTTAATGCTCTGACTTCCAACCCAGTCAATAAGCACATGAACCTGGACACCCGCGGAGGCTCGCTCGACTAAGGCTTCGACAAACTGGTGGGCGACCTCGCCTGAAAGATAAATGTAAGATTCAAAGGTGATCGATTTTTTAGCTGAGCGAATCGCTGAAAGCATTGCTGGAAAAATTTCGTCACCATTATAAAATGTTTGGATTTTGTTCCCACCGACGATTGGGGGTCCTAATAAATGCCCTAAAGACCGCAAAAATTGAGGATCATCAATACTGTATGAAATTTCTGGTTGATGATCGATACGTTCTTGCGGAGTCGCTAGGTTTTCATAGATCAGCACACAAAAAAGAATGCTAGCCACGACGATTAAAATTTTCATAGGAATAGATTGTTATACCTGCGTCCGTGTCTTGCAATCAGGGACTGATCTGTGACAACATTGTCAAAAGTCGATCAACCAATTTGGTGATATAGAAAAATATGGAAAAAAAAAATGGGCTTCATATTATCGCATTGTTTGAGCTTCTAAAAGGGGCCCTTGTTTTATTTGTTGGCCTGGGGCTTTTAACGCTGGTCCACGAGGATCTGCAAGATTTCGGCGAAAAAATTATTGAACTTCTCCATCTGAACCCAGCTCAGCATTATCCAAAAATATTTTTATTATTTCTGGAGCAGGTTTCTGACATGAATTTTTTCTTGCTTGCAGCGGGAGCTTTTTTATATTCGGTGGTTCGCTTCGCAGAAGCTTATGGCCTTTGGAAACAACGAGCCTGGGCTGAATGGATGGCGATCCTATCTGGAGCGGCTTACCTGCCCGTTGAAATTTATGAAATGTCGAAACTGATCAGTTGGCCGCGGATTTTGGTCACTGCGGTGAATTTTGGTGTTGTTCTTTATTTAATTCGAATCAAATTTTGGAAGGAGGCACCAAATGGGACAAACAGTAGCGATTCTAGGCGCATCGAATAATCCAGAACGATTCTCCTTTAAAGCTTTTAAGTTATTACAGGAATATGGTCATCGAGTTATTCCAGTCTCTCCCAAATTAGCAATGCTCGAAAATATTGATGTCGTCGCAGATTTAAATCAAATCACTGAATCTGTTGATACTTTGACAATGTATGTTGGTGCGGACCGCTCAACTGCTTTGCAAAATCAGATTTTAAAACTGAAACCAAAAAGAGTTATTTTTAATCCTGGCAGCGAGAACCCAAATTTAAAAAAAATATTAAACGCCGCTGAGATTCAAGTTCTCGAAGCCTGCACTCTCATTTTATTACAAAATGGAAAATTCTAACGAATAGCAACATATGACACTTTTGTCATAGATACGCCCTTCTATTGACGAAGGACTACTCCAAATGTTTCAAAAGGGTCATATATAAACGCAGAATATATCTGCCCAACTAAGGAGAATGATAATGAAAAAAATGATGATGGTTTTAGCAAGCGCGATGTTTGTTAGCTCTATGGCTTTTGCAGCTGATGCTGAAAATAAAGAAGATGCTAAAATGAACGAACACACAAATCCTATTACTGGGACTAAAACTGTGAAGAAAACATACAAGCACAAAGCCAATGATGCAAAAGGTCAGTCAGCTGACACAACTGTTACAGAAACTACTAAGACAAAAAAAGATGGAACTGTGAAAAAGACGGTTGAAGCTGATTCAGACACAACAACTAAAACTGAAAAGCATTAATTAAAATTAAGAAGGGCTGACCTTTTCAGCCCTTCTTGATATCTAGAACTTATTGAACTCGGGACTCTTTAGATTTTCCAGAACTCTTTTTCATCGCAGCCATTGGCATTTTCGCCTTAGACTTTTCAGCTCCGTTAGTAGATTTTTTATTCAAAACCATTTTTTCAATTTCTGGTCTTAGTTTTTCTTTAGCTTCTATCATGAGCTGACCCATTTGATCGCGTTCTTCCACAGAAAAATTCTTTTTAATTTTAGGAAAAAGTTCTTCTTCTTCCTCTTCTTTGGCATGGTGCTCAAGCAACTCTTTTGTTACGCTCAGTGCCGCTTTAAATTCACCATTCCCTCCGGGCTTAACGGCCAGCAAACGTTTTAAAGTGCTTTCAACAAGGCTATGTTCGATAAAGCCTTCAAGCGTGAAATCTTTGAATTCTTCTTTTTTGCTTTCGATCATTTCGTAGAAGCCTTTTTCTTCACTTTTTGCATGCAGGAGAACGGCGATCACAAACTCACGAGTTAATTTTTCGGCATCATGGGATGGGCTATCGGTCAACTTTTCCAGTTTTTCGATGGCCTCAAACGCCTCATCATGATCCTTTTTAATTAATTTTAAGATATCCACAGATCCTCCTACGGTTGCTATAGTTAAGCACCAAAGGTAATTTAAAAAAGAAATTGTTGGATCACAGTTACCAGAAGAAATATTGGCTATTTCGTCACAACTTATTTGCCAGATTTTGCTTTCGCCTCAAGCTCAGCCCAACGGCTATATATTTTTTCAAGTTCACTTTGTAAGTTTGAAATTTGTGTCGATAGCTCAACCAGCTTTGAAGAGTCTGAAATCACTTTCGACTCTTGTATTTGTTCTTGGGCGTCACTCAGAAGCTTTTCCTTTGTTTGGATCAAAGCTTCCATATTATCTAATTCAAATTGTTCTTTGAACGAAATTTTTGCAGCTTTTTCATTTCGTGCTTTGATCGCTGAAGGAGAATTCTTACTTTTCTCCTTAGCCTTCTGTTCTTCAAACCAGCTTTCATATTGTAAGTAGCCAGTGAATCTTTCAAGCGGTTGGTCATCTCCTGCAGTGACAGGAAATGCCAAAATATCAGTGCAGACTGCGTCCATAAAATAGCGATCGTGGGTGACCAAAATAACGGCGCCGTTAAAATCAGCCAAAGCACTTTCTAAAACTGCTAAGGTATCCACGTCCAAATCATTGGTCGGTTCATCTAAAATTAAAACTTGTCCATCTTGCAACATCATCTGTGCAATTCGCAGTCTTGCTTGTTCGCCGCCTGATAATCTTTCCACGGCCAAGTCAGCGGCTTGCCCTTTGAAATGAAAACGATCCAGGTAACTTCGGGCATAAACATGCTGTCCTCTGTAAGAAACATAATCGCCATCAGCCACTAAATTTTTTAAAACACTTAGTTTGGGATTTAAGGTGTCTCGGCTTTGTTCAAAATAGACCACACGCAGTCCATCAGCGGGCTTCACTTTGCCTGAGTCTGGCGTCACCTGCCCCATTAAAGTTTTAATCAGGGTTGATTTTCCACAGCCGTTATCGCCTAACAAAGCCAGACGAGTGTTAGGGCGAATCAGTAAATCTAAATTTTTAAACAGGACTTTGCCGTTATATACCTTTGTAATGTCTAAAGCTTCGATCAGCTTTTTTGGGTTGCGATCATTTTCACCGAAGTCGATGCCGACTTGGCGGTCTCGGTTTTTTTGAGACAGCTGGCTGACATCTTCAGCCAAGGCGCCAGCACTTTCGATGCGGGCTTTTTGTTTTGTTTGCCGAGCTTTAGCACCTCGTCGGAGCCATTCGGTTTCACGACGAAGAGTATTCTTCAAAACTTTTTCACGGGTTTGCTGAGCTTCAAGCAACTGCTCTTTCGTTTCAACGTAGGTAGCGTAGTCGCCTTTCACAGAAATAATGTAATTTGGATTTTTCGGATCTAAATCAAGAATCCGATTGACCACTCGCTGTAAGAATAAACGATCATGTGTGATCATCAATAGGGCAAAAGGTGCTGTTCTTAAATACTCTTCAAGCCAAAGAATACTGGAAATATCTAAGTGATTGGTCGGCTCATCCATTAAAAGTAAATCTGGCGAGTTCACGAGCTCACGCGCCAGCGCCACTTTCTTTTTCCAGCCACCAGAAAGGTTTGAAACTAAAAAATCTTCTCCGAACTGATTCAAATCAAGGCGACCCATCCACTCATAAGCTAGGGCCATCACTTCATGAGGATCTTCGGATTTAGAAATAATGCTTGAATAAATAGTATCAGAGTCTTCAAAAACAGGATTTTGCTCAAGGAAGCCAACTTTAAGGCCCCGCTGGAGCGTGACTTGGCCGTCATCAGCAGCCATCCGCCCACAAATCATTTTCAGCAAAGTTGATTTTCCAGCCCCGTTAGGGCCGACAAGTCCGACACGATCATTTTCGTCCAACCCAAAATTAAGGGATTCGAATAATAGCTTTCCGGCAAAAGATTTCTCAAGATTATGGACATTAAAAATAGGCATACGACGTCATATCATTTAAACTGTCAGCAAACGAGGGCTTTTTTGGCTACAATCATCTCTCACGCGGCGATTCCTATCACTTTATTTTATATGCAAGAGCAGAAGCGAATTTCGCCCCGCCTATTTGTGACTGGTATTCTGCTTTCTATGGCTCCAGATTTAGATGTGATTGGATTTAATTTTAATATTGAATACGGTGCGGCTCTTGGGCACCGAGGAATGACCCATTCGCTGCTTTTTGCGGCGGTGATAGCCTTGCTTTTAAGTCGATTTTCAAAATTTTTACGTTCAAACCCAAGGACTGTCTTTCTGTTCACTTTTATCAGCATGGCCTCCCATGGTTTTCTTGATGCATTGACGAATGGGGGCTTGGGAGTCGCCTTCTACTGGCCTTTTTCGAACCGCAGATTCTTTTTCCCATGGCATGAAATCATTGTCTCGCCGATCGGTTTTAAAAATTTTTTAAATGGCCGGGCTTGGGTGGTTTTGCAATCTGAGATAATTTACATCTGGGCGCCTTGTCTGCTTTTGGCCTTCCTCTTTCACAGGTTCCAAGCTAAGAATCGGGCATGAGAACAATTTTTCATATTGCTACAAAAAAAGAATGGGCTGAGGCTCAGCAAAAAGGATTTTACCGGACAGGGAGTCTTGAAAAAGAAGGATTTATTCATTTTTCCAGGCCGCACCAGGTCCAAGGGGTCAGCGAAAGACATTTTAGAACCGCCAAAGATCTTGTTTTACTAGAAATTGCGCAAGAACTTATGAAGGGCGAGCTTAAATATGAAGGCCCTGAGCATAATAAATTTCCACATTTGTATGGCCCGCTGAATTTAGATTCTGTGAAAGACACTTTCGAAATGGATTTTTCAACAACCCCATTTTCCTTTCCTGCAAAATATAAATTGGTCGGTGAGACCCTGATTCGCCCGGGAGTCACCTCAGACGCTGCCGAGCTGGCTAGTGCTCATTTAAATTCGTGGCGTGAAAGTTATCATGGCTTGGTTCCTGATAGTTACTTGGACAGATTACCTCTTAGTTTCCGCGGACGCATGAAATTTTGGGAATATCTTTTTGAAGAAGCCAAAGATGCCGTCACTTTTGTAGCTGAGTCTGCAGACAACGGAATCATCGGATTTAGCTCTGTGGGCGAAGCAAGAGATCCAGATTACGAAACTTGGGGTGAACTTGCTGCGATTTATGTGCTGAAACAGTTCCAAAAGAAGGGAATTGGTCATGACCTTCTTGAAACGGCTTTTGAGAATTTAAATTCTAGAGGCTTTAAAAAATATTATTGCTGGGTGATTGAAAATAATCCGACGATTTCATTTTTTGAAAAATCTGGCGCGCAAAAAGGCTTGGGTCGAAAGCCGATTCAGCTTGAGAAAGAATTGATTGAAATTCCTATGGAATGGGTTGAAACGCGCTGACCTTTAAACTTCTTTGGGAGAGGGCGGTGAATGGTGTCGCCATGGCTTAAAGATCAGCGCCGAATAATTAATGTAATTTCAAACGATCATGGTCTTCAGGTTCATAAGCTTTACCAGTCAAAAGAGCCTTCGCAAAACCAACAAGTTTTACAACCATCGAAGAGGGTGAATCCCAGTATTCAGCCGTTTCGACACGAACTCGGATAAGAATTAAATCTGGATCCTTTAGACCTTTAGGAAACCACGCTCTGTAAAATGGATTCCAAAGCTCTTTGGCTTTTTCGGCATCTTCAACCAGTTCAGCGCGACCAGAAACTGAAACATATCGATTGTCGGTGGGTGAGGCATACCCCAGATTGACGTGTTGATCTTTGCTTAATGATAAAATTTTACCTGAAGTTTTCTGAGTAAAAAACCACATATCGCCATCAAAATCAGTCTGCTGACAAGCCATCGGACGACTGGCCAGCGACCCATCGGGATTCACCGTTGTCATCATCGCGAATTTAATATCCTTCACCAGAGTGTTAAGCTGAGCAATAGGGTCCGAATTCATGTCATCCTCCGATCGAGAGTTCATTATTAAAAGCACCGGTAAAAACATGCACTTAGAATCTTTGAATTTGACGAAAACACCACATCAGCTAATATCTTCAAAATCGCTGCATTTTGACATTTTTAAAATCAACCGTTAAATTGAAAACGTTCGTGGGATGAGGGCTTGGAGATGAAGAAGTTTTTAAATTTCGTTTGGTTATTTTTAAAAAAACATTGTGTTCAGATCAATACAGTTCTTTTTGCAATAGCCTTAGGAATTCAATTTTTTAGCGCAGTGCCGTTAATTTCAGGCTTTATGGATCATCGGTCGATCGTTGAAGCGCATGATAATGATGCCGGTAAAATGGTTGAAGTGGCCTTGCGATCGCGTTGGTACAATGACAATAATTTTCGTTATTATGGCCCGCTCTATTTTCGAATTGCCAATACTTTTCATTCGATGGTACCCGCAAGCTCTGGGCGATATGAAATAGCTTCGAACGAGGCCATGGAAGAGTCAGTCCATTTCTATGTTCTTTTAACATCTTTGTTGGGTTTGTTTTTGTTAGGATTTGCTTGTTCCTTTCTGATTTCTGAACGATGGGAAATTCGATCTTTGTTGACCCTGTTTTTAATGGCGGCTTTTCTTCATCATCCCGTGTGGGCGCAATATCTATTTACAGCACATCCAGATCAACTTTTGACGGGTCTTGTCGCTTTATCCACGCTTTTAACGATTCGTAGTTTTCAAAAAAATTTAGAGGAAAAAAGTTTAGGATTCGCAGGCTTTTCATGGGGCCTGACAATTTGTACAAAACTATCTTCTTTATTTTTCCTTCCAGGATGGATTGCGCTCCTGTTTTATTTTCAAAGAGAACGGGTGCAATTTAAAGCAGCCTTAAAAAAATTGGTTGTTTTTGCCGCAGCTGGATATTTTTTGATGGGGCTTCCGCAAAATATCGATATTTGGGGATCCTTAAAAAAGATGCTGAATCTTTCCGATTTCAGTTCAGCTCCGACTTGGGTTAGTTTTGCCGACTGGTGGGCCAATGTGTGCGGGCAAACGATGTGGCCAGCTGTCGTTGTCGTTTTTGGTATTATATTTTTTGGCTCTAAAATTCGTGAATTTAATTTTAGGCAACAAGTTGTCCTATTTTTATTGATGAATCTAGGGCTTTTTATTTTGACCCTGAGGTCGCTCGAGCTGAATCACGCCTATTATGTGATGCCTTTTGTGGGCACTCTTGTGATCGCATTGATTATTTTATTAAATAAATTAAGTCTGTATAAATTTATTTTCTCCTCTAGAGCCCCAATAGTTTTGCAGTCAGTTTTATTTTCGATATTTTTTTTGGGATCGCACTTTAATTTATTTCAATTTACAACCGCCGCGGCGACGCAGAAATCAATGTTAAATTGCCGGCCTTATTTTCAAAAAGTTTATGGTTTAAGTAAAAAGGCCTTGGCTGAAAACAAATCAATTATTTCGACGCCTTACACTCCGGTTCCTCTTGAAAATGATTTAGTCCGAGTGGATTGGGAGCTTAATTTTGAAACGGTCACAAAGGTGCAACCGAACCTACTGGTTTTTAATCGTTCCTATTATGCCAGATACACAGAGTCGTTAACAGTTTCTAAATATGTGCAATTAACAAATTCTGATTGGGGCACAACGCAAAAATTCTATATGAGTTTTCTGAATCAAACGGACGTTGATGCGGGTTTAGCAGGCCAGTGGCACAAAATTTATTCAGATGAGTGCAGTTTGGAAGTTTGGGAAAGGCAATAGGACTTTTGCAGCTCGATGGCTATTGGCTTATATCTGCCTGGCGCAACCAACTGTAAGCTTCATTGATATCAATAAAAAAGTTATGAGTTTGCGTCGCAGTTTTTTTAAGCTCAGAAACTTGAAATGGATCATGATTCACAAAGGCAATCGCAATACAGCGATTTTGACAATAGGCCACCAAAGAATGTCTCCACTTTTGATGAACTTCCGCTGATACAGGTTGATAGCCGTAGGTATTAACTAAAAGCTTAAAGCCGCGGTCGACAAAGTTGTGGTCTCGAACTTCTTGAAAAGTTTGAGCCCATTCTTGAATTTCTTTTAATCCAATTTTTCCAACAAGGTGGGTGACGATTCCTGGAAGGTTCTGATCAAAGTCTGTTTTCATCGTGACTTGACGATTTGAACTGCCCATTTTATCCCCCTCAAAAAATGGTAACAGATCGCAGGGCTATTTCAACTCGTGATCCTGCGATGTGTTGTCCGAAAGAACATAGACTGTATAAAGCTGCACTGTGACTGTCGCTATAACTGGACCCAAGAATAAGCCAGGAATTCCAAAAATAATAATTGCGCCGATCAAGCCAAGTAACACCACGACGGGATGGACATCATCGCCGCTGCTGACAAGGACCGGGCGCAGGATATTATCAATTGTGCCCGCAATCACTGAAACAACAACCAGCGCGATTGCCGAGCCATAGTTCATTTTAATCAAAGACAGAAAAGCCAAAAATAGTGCAACGGGTGCAGCGCCAACCACCGGGATGAATGAAAGAAAAAATGTGACAACAAAGATAACAAAGAAATCCCCGACTTTTAACAAGGCGCTTCCTAGGGACACAATTGTGGCCTGAATAAATCCTGTTACAAAGGAAGCAAAAAGCGTCGATGAGCAAGACTTTTGAAAAATTTCAATCAAGCGATCCATTTCAGCGGGGGCCACCATGCGACTTTTAATAAAAATTGAACGTAAAGAGCGATGTTCGGCTAGAAAGAAATACAGTGCGCAACAAAACACAAAAATATACATCAGAAGTTCCGGCAGCTGCGATATCGCTTTTCCAGAAAGCGTTATCGCATGACGACCTAGCTCGTTGATATAATGGTCACTGATAGCAATAAGGTCGACTTTTCTTTTTAAATTTAAACCACCAATGATTTGATCCGCATACTGGATCACTATTGCTTTTGTATGAATGATATCTTTATAAAAGTCGGAATTTTGAAAGCCATCCGTAGCAGCTTCATTAATGCTGTCATAAAGACTATAAACTGCGAAAAAAATCGGTAACGTAATTGCCAATGTCAGCGTGGATAATATTAAAGCCACCCATTGCTTCCGTTTAAAGTAAATCGACGAAGTTTGCACCCATTTTGAATGGGCTATTTTCTTTAATAGTGGATCCAAAGCAAAAGCAAAAATCCCAGCCATTAATATTTCTGTAAAGAACGGCGCAAAGATAATGATAAAAGCTAATGTCAAAAGACCGGTTAAAACCCATTTAAAATGCTTATTCATCTGGTTCTCCCTGCTTCAAGTTTGTCTAGTTGACTCCTTGTTGCCGGGATTTCATATTAAAATCTTTCTTCAAAGGAGAAATTATGAAGATTGTCTTGTTAATTATTACTTTAGGTTTTGCGGCGGC
>JAYWDA010000243.1:0-4934 GCA_043780105.1 Pseudobdellovibrionaceae bacterium
GTATAGCACTTTCTGGTGTCTTTAATTACACCAAAGGCACCACTACTATTTTAGGTGCGCAGATCGCAGGCGTTACCAATATTAACAACAATAAGACCAGCGTTTACGGTCTGCAAATGGCCTTAGGATTAAACTCTAATATTGCGACTTCAACAGTCGTAGGCCTTCAAGCAGCCCTTTTGGGGAATTTATCCCCATTCACTGATATCTATGGCGTACAGTTGGGTTTATATAATAAAGCCCAGAGCGTTTATGGCCTGCAATTAGGTTTGGTTAATGTCACTTCCAATTTGCATGGCGTTCAAATTGGCTTAGTGAACTTCAATAGCAAAGGGCCTTTTACTGTGTCGCCAATACTCAATGTAGGATTCTAACTTTACATTTTTGCTAGAATGTTTTTAGCTGGCAAGTTATGGAACTAACTACCAAACTAAAAAGTCTTGTTCATTTTTCAGTGTCTTTATTAGGTCAAGTGATCGAGCGCGAGCTGGGCCCGAAGAAATTCCAACAGATTGAATCTTTACGACAAAATATGGCTCGCTTAAGAAGCTTTGACTCTTCGGACGTGATTTTACAATTAGAAAAAAATTTCCTTCAACTTCAAAAATTAGGCGCGACCGAACGTTTTGATATAGCAAAATCTTTTACCTTGATGCTTGAGCTGATAAATTCTTGTGAAAATGCCTATCGAAGTCATCGACTGGCCTTAAAAATAAATCCGCTCCATCAAGATGGTTTATCCCCGATCAGTGTCACTTATGTTTTGACGGCGCACCCGACCGAAGCGCGGGCGCCGCAAAATATAGAAATATTTCATCGGATTCAAAAAGTTTTAAATCAAATTTTAAATCGCTTATCAGAAGATGATTTACTCGAGCCTACTCCGCTTGAAAAAAACCAGCTGCTGCATCTGCTAGAAGTCGCATGGAGAACACCAATTGTTCGCGCGCGCGCGCCCAAAGTCAAAGACGAGGCCGAGCATGTCTATTCATTACTTCTTAGGGATGAAGTTCTCTTTCATCTGCTTGATTTACAAAGAACAAGCGTGCCATTTTTTGTGCGCAGTTGGGTTGGCGGAGACAAAGATGGGCACCCTGGAGTTGATGAAAAAGTTCTGTTGCAAAGCCTCAATTTATCTCGAAAAAAAATTCTTCAAATTGTTTTTCAGCAACTGGAAGAATTTGAAGGTTTATTAAATCTTTTTCCATCCGAAGTTTTACATAAAAAATTGATGCTTGTTAAAAAATTAACAAGTTCCTTACGAGTTGTTCGTGCCGGCGATTCAAATCGCCTGATTCAATGGACAAAGGCATTTTTTAATTTTGAAAAAGAATATCTAAAAGAACTTTCAACTTTTCCCGAGCAGGTATTACGCTTGCGGCAAATCTTTGCAACTTTTCCTGGGTTGGTCGTTCCCTTAGAACTTCGAGAGTCTTCCGATGTCTTGATGTCAAAGCCTGCTCAAGGAAAAAAATTAGCCATTGATCGAATGCTTGCGACCCTTGCCCTAGTTTCTAAAGGCGGCGATCCACAATGGTATGCGCGCGGGTTTATTATTAGCATGTGCGAATCCATGGTGCATATTCGAGCCGCTGCAAATAAGCAAAAGCAGGCCTTTGGCGATATTTGTTTACCGGTGATCCCTCTTTTTGAAGAAGCCAGTTCCTTAGCCGATGCACCCAAGATCATGCTTGAAATGACAAACGATGCTGCCATGAAAAAAGCCTGTCAAAAAAACTGGGGTGGCTTGCTTGAAATGATGGTTGGCTATTCTGATTCGGCCAAAGAAGCAGGAGTTTTACCCAGTCGTCTAGCCATCGCGAAGGCCCTTCCTGAATTAGAAAAGGTCTGCCAGAGGAGCCATCTAATTCCAGTTTTCTTTCATGGCTCAGGCGGCAGCGCCGATCGTGGTGGTGGCTCTATTGAAGATCAAACAGCATGGTGGCCTAAGTCTGCTCTGAGTAGATACAAAGTCACAGTCCAAGGTGAAATGATCGAGCGGTCCTTGGCCACGCCGGCCATTGCCCAGCGGCAAGTCGAAAAAATTATTGAAAGTGCCCAGCGGGGTTTACAAAAAAAATCGATTGTCACAAAATCTGCAGCTTTGGATCGTTGGGCTGAAAGAATATCTGCTTATTATCAAAAACAAATCAACTCCGTAGAATTTTTGAAAATAATAGAGTTAGCAACGCCCTACTCCTATTTAAGTATTCTTAAAATTGGCTCTCGGCCTGCGAAAAGAACTCAGCAATTAACTGTGAAGAACTTAAGGGCGATTCCTTGGGTTTTGTGTTGGACCCAAACTCGGGTTTTATTTCCAACTTGGTGGGGCGTTGGCAGTGCTTGGTCAGAATTAAGTGCTGAAGACAAACGACAAGTTAAAGATGATTTTAAAACGCAACCCGTGCTGACGTCCTATATCAAAGTTTTAGGATTTACCTTGGCTAAAATTGAATTAGGCATTTGGTGGATTTATTTACAGCAAAGTAGTTTAGCTGCGGCCGATGCGATAAAAACTTTCGAGACCTTTCAATCGGAGCTAGAAAAAACCATTTTTTGCTACCGCCAGATCACTGAACAAAACGATTTTATGTGGTATCGTCCTTGGCTGGGCGAAAGTATTCAACTTAGATCACCGATGATTCACCCTTTAAATCTTTTACAGATCTTAGCAAAAAAAGATCATGATGTGAATTTACTACGTTTGACAGTGACTGGTATTTCTAGCGGCATGCTGACGACGGGCTAATCAAAGCGCAAACTTCATCTGCCCCGAGTTGCTAACGACTTCTTCTGAGGCTAAGCGCACACCTAAACCAATCAATCGAACAGGTTCAGAGCGTCGCTCCCAGGCTTTTTCAAGGAGGTTTGTAAAATCAATGATCTGAGGCCAATATTTTGCTGAAACTTCGTGCGTGGTAGTTTTAAAATCAGAAAATTTTATTTTTACCACAAAGCCACGAATTCGATCTTGTTCCTTATATTTTAGCATGCGGTGCTGCCAATCTTCGTAAAGCCTTGGTACTTGTTTTAAACATTGATCCAGAGTGGATAAATCCTGATTAAAAGTTTCTTCAACTGTTAAAGATTTTCGTTCAGAATTTAATTCTACCGGACGATGATCTATTCCTTGGGCTAACTCCTTCAGCTCGGGCGCTCTAGAGCCAAAAGCTCGGGATAAATCAAACACTGAATATTTTTGCACATCACCACAGGTTTTTAAGCCAAGCTCATGCATTTTCTGAGCTGTCACCTTGCCCACACCATAGATTTTTTCGATCTGCAGCGTTTTCATAAATTCTTCAACCTCAGAAGGATGAATCACAAACTGCCCGTTGGGCTTTTTCCAGTCGCTAGCAATTTTTGCTAAAAATTTATTTGAGGCAATACCTGCGGATGCGGTCAAATTAAGTTCCGCCTGGATCAGCCGCCTGATTTCTTGTGCCATCAATGTGGCACTTCCCCCGAATATTTTTGAATCTGTCACATCAAGATAGGCTTCGTCTAAAGACAAAGGCTCGACCTTATTGGTGAAGCGGTAAAAAATTTCACGAACGGACTGGCTCTCTTTTTTGTACAACTCAAAATGGGGTGGGATCAAAATCAACTGCGGACAAAGTCGCACAGCTTGCGATGACGGCATGGCGGCTTTAACTTTAAATTTTCTAGCTTCGTAATTGGCCGTACAAAGCACACTTCTTGTGTTTGGAGGCCCGCCTATTCCCAAAGGCTTACCGCGAAGCTGAGGGTTGTGTTTAACCTCGACTGCAGCATAAAAACAGTCCATATCGACATGAATAATCTTACGAAGCCTCATATGTAAATTATATGTAAGTATAGAGCCATTGCAAGATGTAAAATGCACCATAGATTAAACTGGCCATCATCGCGATCATCACTAAAACGGTAGCCAGTACCAGCCACCGAGAGTTTGCGACAGTTCGTCCGGGGTGAGCCAAATAACTCTCAAGCAGAAGAATATTTTTATTATTGGCCCGCCACATAAAATCGAAAATATTTCCCAGAATGGGGACCAAATCAAAAATATTATCAATCAATACGTTCAGACCCATTCTTAACAGCACAATGGGCGGACACCCTAAAGCGGCAGCTCTGATAATAATATAAAGTGAAACACAGCTTGTGATTATATTTCCTATCACCGGAAAAAGTCCGATCAAACCATCTAAACCAAAGCGGAAGCCAAAAGGACCTTGATACTTTGAATCCATCAGTTCGGCTAAGCGCTTAAGGTCTTGCATTACAGGGACCAGTTTTCTGCAGTTAAGGTTTCATAAAAAACATGGCCTGAAAGTCGAAAGTTTTTTAAGGCTTTCGGAACCACACAGTTATTAGGGCGATAATAAACCGGGATCACTGGAATATCTCGAACGTAAGCTTCAATAATTTTTTGCGCTAAACCTGCTCGCTTTTTAGGATTTAATTCCTCTTCCAGCTTTTCAATCAAATGATCAACTTCGATATTTTTATAACCTGTGTAATTCTGCCCGCCCCAAGAATTTTTTTCTGAAGGAATCATCGATGAATGCAAAGTCGACCTTGGACTGCTTTCAGGAACTGAAACCCAAGAGTACATCGCTAGATCAAATTTTCGGTGACTGACCGTCTCGCCAAAGAAAACTCGTGGCGGTTCATTTTTGACTAAAAGCTCAACACCGACCGCTTTGAATTTTTCTTGTAAATAAACTTCAATCATCTCATTCAGCTTGGCTCCAGCCGCGGCTAACAAATTAAGAGTCAGAGTCTTACCATTTTTTTCGCGGTAACCTCGCGCGCCCATTTTCCAACCCGCTTCTTCGAGCAAACGACCCGCTTCCCGTTTATTATAAGTGTAATTTTCGATCTTATTTGTGAACCAAGGATCTTTTTCAGTCACAAAATGATGGGCCGGGCGCCCTCGACCTTCCAGCAAG
>JAYWDA010000244.1:0-5192 GCA_043780105.1 Pseudobdellovibrionaceae bacterium
TGGTCAATCCGATCCCATTTCGCGCGCGGCCTGGAGAGAGGAGAGTTTCTCTGCTCTCTTCCAGTGGAAGGTGGGATGTGGGATGGGCTTGTGGGCCACAAGGTTGCCACGAGAGTGGCTTGGGCCCGACTTAATCTTGCACTGATACATAAGCAAGGGTCTTGCCAAGATAAATTTACTATTAGTTTCAGTGGCTTACGAGCCTGGTGCGAAATATTCAACGGCCCCAGTAGGTTTTTTTAAGGTGATTGGTGGCTTTTTGCCCAGTCTCAAAATAGGCCTAGAACTGACATTACGAATGTCTAAACTTTAGACAGGTCTTTATCTAGGTATTTCATAGACTTAGCTTAAAATTTAGAAATTATTGGCTAGCAAAATGGAAAAGTGTCCTGAACTGGGGCGCTGGGACAAACATAAATTCATGAGGTAATTCAATGCTTTAAAAAAATCTCAGTTTGGAACTTATTTTGTATTAGTTAAAGCCAGGAGGTCTGTTTTGAAACTGACTCAAATGATCATCGCAGCACTTAGTTTTGCAACATTGATGGGATGTTCTCAGAAATCTCCTGATTCTTGTGGGTTTGTACAAAACAGTTCTGGCGAAAGAATTTCTTGGAAAAATGAAGTGCCAATTCATTTAACCATGCACAGTTCAATTCCAACAGAGTATCGCGGTGCTGTGATCACGGCTGCAGAAAAATGGAATCGCGCTTTAGGTAAAACGATGATTCTTATTGAAAACTCAATTGCTGAGGGACCTAATACTGCGACTAAAGATGGTCAAAGTGTCATCTATATGAGTAACACTTGGGAAGCTGATCGACCTTCCGAGCAAGGTCGGACTTCTATCTACTGGATGGGAGACCGCATCACTGAAACTGATATCAAAATAAATAGTCAAAATTTTCAATTTTACTGGCACAAGCCTTCTGAGACGCAAGGGGTAAATATTGAGGCTTTGATCATGCATGAAATGGGTCATGTGCTAGGATTAAAACATAAAGACACTGAAAGCAGTGTCATGCAGACTTATTTAGCGAATAATTCGGATCGCACTCAAATTGGTGGAACCGATATCGAAGCTTTAAAATGCGAATACTAAGTAATTTTTTTAGGGCAGCTTAATAAAGTTGTTGGATTTTTTAAATGCGCTCTAGACTTAAAGATAGCGAACGAAGTGAGGCCGATCCCGTTGGAGGACCGGCCACCCAAAAAAGGAGATTTCAATGAAAGCAGTTACAGCACATTCTGCAGCCACTCAATCTAATGACACTGAACTTCAGGTTTCCGGTGCATGGAATTCTGAAAATAGTGATGTTTTAGTGCGCTCATATCATGAAATGGCTGATCACACTGTCGTTGAAACAGATTTAATCTCGGAATTTAATACGAATTTAAAATTATTAGCCGAACTTCAAGGTCGCATGTCTTTTGTGATGAAAGAAGTGCGCTACGTTTTAAAGTTAAACCTTTAATTCTTCAGGTTCATTTCCCATTCTGTGATGTTCATCAACCACAGTTTCACCCAGAAAAGGTCTCAGCCAAATTTTTTCAATGACTGGGTACGAGGCGACGACTGGCAGAATCGAAATTGCGCCTTCGATTCCCGCCAGAAATCCTGCGGCTAAGGTCGCCACTAAAACAGTAAAGCCAGAAATCCTTAAGCGGTTGCCATAAACCATCGGTGCAATCAGATAATTTTCCAAAGCATGATAAAGAATATATAAAAGAAAAACATATAAAGGTGTGATGCTAGAGACTTTGAAGGCGAAAAGCATCGCCGGAAAAACGGCCAGGACAAAGCCCAGCACCGGCAAAACATCAAAAATCCCAGCTAAGACCGCCAATAGTAATGCGCCCGGAACACTGAGGGCGGATAAAACGATAAAACAAAATACAAAAGATAAAAGGGAAGTAATAAATTGGCCTGAGGCGTAGGCAAAAATAATCTCTGAGACCTCATGAAAGGTCAGGCGAATTTTGGCACGTCGGCTGAGTGAAAAAAAAGCTGTCGACCATTTGATAACTCGCTCCCCATCGACCACAAGATAGATGGCAAAAATTAAAATTAAAAACAATTCACTGAGGCCGCCTAAGGCAGCAGTCCCAACGCCATAAAAATGGCTGAAGTTGTAATTGGTCGGAAGCAACGCTTGCTTGGTAAGATTTTGTTCAATGACGGGTCGGAGAGGGCTTTGTGGATCAATCGCCTTTAAAAGATCTATGCGCAACTGCGGTAGATTTTCTATAAAAGCCGTAAACTCATCCATCATTCGTGGAATAAGGGCACCAAAGATCGTGATCATTAAAGCAATTAAGCCGGCCGTCATTAACAAGATGGCAAGCCAGCGCGGGACACGGTGCGCTTCCATCCAAGTGATCAGGGGAGTCAGTGCGACCGCTAAAAGACCGCCGATAAATAGCGGCATCATCATGGGCGCCAAATTTTCCAACATATGAACGATCAACAGAGTAAATAGAATTGTCAAAATTGTAGACAATGGAATTTTTAGATCTACCGCTAGATTTTTACCGTTATCGTTCACGAAGCCCCCTTAAACTCAAATATTAACACAAGCCCAATTTTTTCCACGAGGGCAAAATGTTTTTGTGCGCTTTTTGTAATAATTTATTGCAAGCTTTTAAGAAGACCCTCTAAGTTTTTTTTAGGCCCTGACATTTTTTCTGTCTGGATCTCGGGCCGCGCTAGATAAACCGTCAGTAAGCTTTTGGCGGAATCTTTTTTATCAGCACCGATGTAGGCCTTGGCCAAAGATTCAGCGATTAAAAACTGCAGACGACCTTCGGCTTTTGGTAAAAGTTTTTCTCCCAATTTTTCAGCTTCTAAAAACTTTTTTTCACCTAGAAGAAATTTAAGCTGCCGTCGTTCAATATCTGAATTGGCGGGATCAAGCTTTAAAATTTCTTGCGCGAGATTTTGAGCATCGCTCCAGCGGTGAGCTTGAGATAAAATAAGCAGGTACCGCAACGCCGGTCCCGATCTTGAAGCCGGGATGTGATATTCCTGACCGATGCTGACCGCTTCTTGCCATGCCTTTAAGCTCAATTCTGGGGTTGCGCCAGAGGCTTCGATCAGCTCGGCTTTGTATTGCGCGACCAAAAGTTTTTCAAAACCAGCGAACTCGCCGACAGATTCAGTTTTTAGCGCGTCCTTCAGCGCCGCGGGATCTTTCAACCAATGATCCGCCAGAGCAGCACCTTCGTTTACAATTTTTAAATCTTCCGCTGTTTTGACTTCAAGGTTATTAAGGATTTCTGATCGCCAGCCTAAAGATCGAGTGCTGTCTTTTTCAACCTTCAAGGCGTTTCGTAATTCAGCGAGGTATTCTTTTTTCTTTGTCGGATCTTTGCCAAAAAGTTCTTGAACAGAGCTGACCCGAGCTCCGATAAGTTCAGTTGGGGCGGGGAGGACTTTTTCGAAATACGGAATGCTTTCAGCGAAGTGGCCGCCAGCATAAAGTCTTTTGCCAATTTCATACTGAGTTTTTGGCTCGTTCGAAACTTGCGTCATCATCTGACTTAAAGGAGTTGGATTTTTTTCTAATGTTTCAAAAAAAGGTTTTAGCCGGTCTAATGTTTGAAAGTCCATCAGGCGGTCGACTTCGATTTGATCGGCACTTAAAACAACAAAAGTGGGAATTCCTAAAATATTATATTTTTCTGAAAGAGGAAAGTTTTCAAATTGATCGATATCAACTTTAAGTTTGATAAAGTTTTTTGTCATTTTTTTAAATTCTGCGGTCTTAAAAATTTCTTTTTCATAGCGGACACATCCTGGGCACCAACGCGCTGAAAAATCGACCAAAATTAACTGATGCTTCGTTTTCGCTTTCTGCAAAGCGGCTTTCATATCACCTTCGATAAAACCGGCGGCATCCAAACGACTGACTTTTTTATCTGTCTGTGTAGAAACCGATTTTTGGCTTTCGCCTTTTATTGGTAGATGATGAGTTTCACAAAAAGTAATCGCGTCATCACAGACATACAGGGTGGCTTCGGCAGTGTTATATTTTTTTGGAAATTGAAATTCAAGATGGCGAGCTTTGAAGGTGATTGCCGAAACTTCTTTTTGATCAATCGTTAAATGATTGGGAGCTTTATCGTTAAAATGAAAGCCCTCTTTAAGATCAGCGGAAAAAATTTTGGGATTTATTGTGGTCGTTAAAGCCTTCTGGCTTTTTAGCTCAGCCGAAGCCCGTGAAAACGAGTGGGGAGTGGCCAGCAAAGTCAGGAGCAAAATAAGAGTTTGTGTCATGGCAGATTCATGACACGAAAATCAGAAAACGACTAGAATTTATTTCCAGATGCCGCGCAAGGGTGCGGCGGTGGCGTCTTTTCGCCCTAGATTGCCAAGACCAAAAATATCTTCAACCATTTTTAAAATATCGTAATGGGAAAGTCGATCAGCAATGGAAGTTCCAGGTTGAACCATCGGACCATAAAGCGCCGTATAGACCTGATTGTTAAAATAACTTTCGCTTTCATCAAAGGTGATAATGAACAATGTGTTCGTTATAAAATCAGGATTTTGCAGTTGGGCTTGGAATGTTTTTGTCAGCCAGCGATCAGCAAAGTCAGAGCCCGTGTCGTGACCATCGTTGTTCAAATTAGGGACATACATTGCGTAATTGGGAAGGGTCTTATTTTTAATATCTTCTGCTAGGTGACTGGCGTTAACGATATGGGAATTACAGCGGGCCTGATCATTTTGAATATTTTTAAAACTTAAAAACGGAACATGTTTGCGAACATATTTTCCTGACTTAGCCCCTAGAAAGCAATTTTCTGGATAATCCTCAGCATAAACTTTCCAAGTTAAGCCCTTAGCCTCTAACAAATCACCAAGATGAGATTTATCGTAATCAATATTGCGATCATGCATTAGGCCAAAGCTGTCTCCAGCAGCCATCGCAATATAATTTCCTTGCGAAGGGTGAATGACGCCATTCATGTTTGTTAATAACGCCCCTTGCCGCGCCACCGCCCCCATAAACGGTTGGGTGAGTGCATTTTGATAATCCGTATTTTCCATCACAACGACAAAAACATGATCGATGGGGGATGATTGGGCCCCAGCTGCTAGCGAAAACAGAGTTGCAAAAATTAAGGTGATGGTTTTCATGGGGACTCCAAGGGGGTTTTAAGCTTTTCGACTTATATTTAAAATTTTA
>JAYWDA010000245.1:0-6779 GCA_043780105.1 Pseudobdellovibrionaceae bacterium
TCCTGCCTGCGGTGTAATCAACTATTTTTGGGGCCTGGTTAATCCTGATGGTCTTGTCATGGAGCATTTTGGTCGAAAGTGTCGTGGCGCTTTTGAAGATCCCGTGCACCATCAGATCAGCGAATGTGGTTTTCGATTTCGCTTTAAAATTTGCGATAAATGCGGTGGAGAAAATGATATCTCAGCTCGAAGTTGTGGGCACTGTGAACATCTTATGATTGATAATGATCAAAAGCTAAAAGAAGCCATGGCTTTAAAGGATGCTCACGTTATGCGAGTTGAAAAAATGACCTTTCAAAAAACCCAAGATAAAAAGGGCATGGAGAGGCTTGAGATTCATTATTATGATATCGATACCAATGTCTTGAAGGAATATTTCTATCTGCATTCTGTCGAGCAAAAAAAAGCTTTTTCAGTGAACTTTATTCGAATGCACAATCGCCGCCCAGAAATTTCAGTATCCATCAAGGACGCCGATCATGCTCTTTCTGAACTAAGCCGTTTCCGATCGCCCTTATTTATCATTGCCAGAAAGAAAAAGCGCTTCTGGAATATTCGTGAAAAAATTTTTTGAGTAATTAAAACTCTTTTTGTAATTCGGGCGGCGTCGAAGACACAGGCTTCAGGGTCTCAGCAATTTTTTGTTTAAAATCTTCAACAGAAAAAGGTTTTGCTAAAAAGGAGTTGGCCCCGGCGGCAAAGGCTTTTTGGATATTTTCATCAGATTGCACACCACTGATAGCTAGAATTTTTATCTGAAAATCGCCCTGACGAATTTTTTGAATAAAACTAACACCGTCCATCGCTGGCATCATCAAATCCGTCACTAATAAAGAAATTTTATTTTCTGAATTTTTAATTTCGGATAAAGCCTCAAGCCCATCATGCGCAAGTAAAACTTTATAACCAATCGGTTCAAGAATATCTTTGATCATTTCCCGAATTTGTAACTCGTCATCTATGACAAGGATAACTTGATCTTTCCCTTGAATCGATACTAAGGGCTTAGCTCGCGTAAATTTTCTTTCAAGCTTAAGCTGAGCTGGAAAATAAACACTGAAGGTCGTTCCCTCACCCAGCTCGCTTTCAGCTTTAATAAACCCACCATGCCTTTTTGCGATACCTAAGGAAGTCGATAGGCCAAGACCCGTTCCCTGCCCGACTTCTTTGGTTGTAAAAAAAGGATCAAAAATTTTATCTAGGACGTCCTTAGGAATGCCAGTTCCAGTGTCTTTCACGGCCACTAAAACGTATGGCCCAGGGGCCAAATCACGTCCTAACGAATCGTTCGCAGAGATCTTAACATTGTTTGCAGAAATAAAAAGATGACCTCCGTTCCGCATGGCATCTCGGGCATTAAGACAAATATTTAATAATATTTGGTGAAGTTGGGTTGGATCTCCCAACACTGGCCAAAGCTTCGGCGTCCAGGTGAGCTTAACGTCAATATTTTTAAAAAAAGTTTCATTGGCGATTTTTTCAATTTCTTGCAAGATCGTTGGCAAGTGGACCACTTTTCGCTGACCTTCGTAGCCACGAGCAAACGACAGCACTTGCTTCACAAGATCAGCACCCCGAGAAATCGAGGACTGAATCGTCCTTAATGGCTTTTGATGGCGAGGATCCGAATCAATAGATTTCAAAATATCAGCAGCTAACATAGCCGGAGCCAAAACATTATTTAAGTCATGGGCAATTCCACCAGCTAAAGTGCCCAAGCTTTCTAACCGCTGCGATCTTAGTAAATGCTGCTCTAGTTTTTTTCGATCTTCAATATCCTGGACGGCACCTTGAACTTGGTAAATCCGGCCCGTACTATCACGAACAGCTTCGCCGATGGCACGAATCCAAACTTTTTTCCATTGGGCAGTCACAATTTGATATTCTAAGTCGATAGGCGTGCCATTCTGGATACAAGCCTCATATGCCTTTGACACCGCAGCTAGATGTTCTGGGACGCATAATGAAAATGCGGCTTCCACACTTTCTGGAGACCAATCCTCAGGCATTTCATAAATTCTGGCGGTTTCTTTTGAGAATTTAACCCGCATCGAATCAAGATCCACGGACCATCCACCAATTTTTGCAAGCCGTCCTGCCATCGAAATCAGCGAATCGTTTTCCTTCATTATTTTTTCTGATTTCTTTTTTTCCGTTAAATCTCGAAAACTAAGAACGCCGCCGATCAGGCCGCCAAATTGATTAAAGATGGGATTACAAGAAATATCAGCAAATACAGGCTGCCCATCTTTTCGCCAAAATGTTTCATTGTCGGCTCTGCGGGGAAGGCCATCTTGAAGCGTTTTAAACAGAGGGCAATCTTCACGTAGGTAAATCTTCCCATCCAAGTGATGGTGATGCGTTAAACTGTGTGAATTTTTACCAAGATTTTCATCCGGCGAATAGCCCAACATGGTGTTGGCCGCACGATTTTCAAAAACAATAGTGCCCACCCGATTCACGCCATGGATTCCATCGCCCATAGAATTTAAAATCTGCTGTGTTAAATTTTGAACATTAAAAGCGGCCAAATCGGACTCTGGAGGTTTCAAAAATTTTGATTGGCAGAGCCAAAAATGGATTTTATTTTTTAAACTTTTAAACCATGTCATCAGAAGCTTATCTCTTGTAATAAAACCTCAGGCAAGGCGCAAATGAGTCGCTTAGGGGCCTTGATATTACCTAACTTACACGCCGCATATACCTAGCTTGACAGTAGTACCTTGTATAGCTATGTATATTGCCATGTTAGGTACAATTGATAACTGGAAAATTCAGATTCGCAAAGGCTACTTAGAGCTTTGCATCCTACTTTTGATCAAACAGAAAAAAAAGCTCTACGGCTTTGACTTGATCGAGCAATTAGCCGCGGCCGGTTTGGACGTTAAGGAGGGAACTCTTTATCCTTTGCTGAATCGAATGGGTGCTGACGGAGTCCTTGCCGCGACTTGGGAAACTGACGGCCCGAAAGGCCACCCGCGAAAGTTTTATTCGTTAACCAAAGACGGTTTTAAGTTTCTAAGCCTTCTTAGTCATGAGTTTGATGAAATGGTTTCTATTTATAAAAAGTTAGATCAATAAAGGAAAATAATATGACTCCGGATCCCCGCCTTGAACGATATTTAGCGTCTTTAGAAAGAACCTTAAAACCATTTTCCGTGAGTGACCGTGCCGAAATCATCACAGAAATTAAAAGCCATGTCCTTTCAGCTTTAGAACGGGACCCTCAGGCGCGTTTGGACTCGATTTTAAATGCCTTAGGTGAACCTGAAACAGTGGCCAATCGCTACCTTTTAGAGCGCGGCCTTAAGCCCGGAAAAACTTCCATTAGCCCTATAGTTAAATGGCTGATCATTGGCTTCCTATGCACTGTTGCAATGATCTTAGTGTTTACTGGATTTGTGCTTCATCATTATGACTCTTTGGTGCAAGTCGATGGACCCAATGAAAAAGTTGAAATTTTAAATGGCTTTGTCCGGGTCGATGGCAAAAAAGGGAAAATTTCTATTTCAGGATTAAACGAAGCTTCGTCAGGATTGACGGGCTTAAAAACTATGCCTTCGAGCCGAGCTGCCACAATAAAATTTAATTCAGGAAAGTTTGAAATCCGTGCTTCTGAAAGCGATAAATTGACCTGGGCCTGCACAACAAAAGAGGCTTTTATTCCAAAACCTGAGGACGAGGGCAACACTTTTAACTTAGACTTTTCAAACTTATCTTTTGTGAATTGCAAAGTCAGTATTCCGGAAGGCTCTCCCCTCTTAATTCGCGGAGGCAATGGCAAAATCGTGGTTACTTCGCCCGCCTTTGATCTTGATGCACAACTTGAAAATGGAAAAATTGTTTTTCAAAATCAAAAAAAATCTGCCTATAAATTTGATGTCTTAGTCCAAAATGGTAAAACTGACACCTTTACTTCGTCTGAACAAAAAAAATCCCATTTGGTAAAAATGCATGTCGCCAATGGAATCATCACCAACAACGAAACCGAGGATAACTAATGATTGCTCAAAACTCTGAATCAACACACCTTATTGCCTCCCTCAGCAGGCGCAGTGCTGCTTTTTTAATCGATGCTGTCGTTCTCGCGTTTATTGCGACTGTTGTTGGCAGTATTATTCCGTTTCTAGGTGGCGTGATCGTCTGGTTTTTTTATGCACCCCTCTTAGAATCTTCAGAAATCAGAGCCACCGTTGGTAAACATCTGATGGGAATCCAAGTGACAGATTTGATGGGCCGAAGAATTTCCATGAAAGGCGCACTCATCCGGAACTTAATGAAACTTGTTTCAATTTCCATTTTATTTTTTGGTTTCTTAGTGGCTCTTTTTACAAGTAAAAAACAATCTCTACATGATCTTTTGGCTGAAACAATTGTTGTTTACGGCAGAAGTGAAAAACCGATGGGCGATGCCTGGCTTGAGTCGGCTAAAGAACTTTTTGGGGCTGGGAAGAAAAACTTTGATCTCTTTACTTCCACGCCCTCTGACGCGGATTCTGTCGTGACTCAACTTGAGCGTCTAGAAAGTCTTTATGCTAAGGGAGCCATCTCCAATCAAGAGTACACTGCTGCAAAAAATCAAATTCTAAAGATTTGATTTTTTATTAAGGAATCGGGATTCGTAAAATGCGGTTATTGCCATTATCTGCAATCCACATCTGCTGACCACCGATTTCTAAACCCCAAGGAAGTAAAAACTTTTTAAGATTTAAAGCACTGCTTAAGACTTGAAAATTCATTTGGCCTAAGTTGATATCCGCTGCAGCTCCGGAAACAGTCGGGATTTGGTTCCAAATCAAGATGCGATTTGATCCGTGGTCAACCACGTAAAGACGATTAAGACCATCAACTCTTAAACCGCCGGGATGGTTTAAGCCCGTTAATAGAGTGCTTGCTGTTCGTGTCGTCAGAGAATTTTGGCCAATCACAATATCTGCAGTGACGCCATTAGCGACCGGCACTGTATTCCAAACTAAGATTCGGTTATTTAAAAAGTCAGAAACTAATAATTTTCCCTTATATAAAATTGAAAAATAAGGTGAGTTTAACTTTGCACCGCTTGAGCCTGCTGAAGCAGTGTACATATTAGGCTGACCAACGATCACATCGGCAGCTTGAAAATTTGAAACTGGGATTGTATTCCAAATCAGGATACGATTGTTTCCGTTGTCTGTGACAATTAATTTTTTTCCATCAGAAAAAATAGACTCTGGCATAAATAAAGACTTTGAACTTGTTCCGCCGTTATTGCTTGTGGCTGCGGTCATGGTCGGTTGACCTAAAACCACATCGGCCGGTTGATAATTGTTTGTGGGAATGGAATTCCAGATGAGGATGCGATTGAACTTTCGATCGGCGGCAAATAATCGCGTTCCATCTGAAAAAACACTACTGACATAACCCAAAGATTGCGCGGAAACTTGGGTGCCATCTTGAATATTTGCATAAAAATTAGGTTGCCCAAGGACAATATCAGCCGCAGCGCCAAGGACTGGATTTAAAGTTTTCCAAATTAAAATTCGGTTATTTGAACCATCAGCTACGAAAAGGTTTTTACCATCTGAAGATGGAGTCATCGGACTATTTAATGAATGTCCGCTTAATCCCCCAAGATTTGCAGTGTTTGTCATAAAATCCGGCTGTCCTAGAACAAGATCCGTATTAGGATCACCGACCGTTAAATTTAAAGAAGCTCCAGCTAATTTTGTGCTATCAGCTTTGACTTCACCTGAAGCGATTGATGAACCTTTAACATAAAATTGTTTAAATGAAGTTTTTTTAGAAATACGCGATTCGGCCGTTGTTAAGGGAATTGTGCAGGCCGCATCCGAATAGAAAGTAACATGCGATGCTGCAAGACCAATCGGCGTGTCTTCCAAAGCTTCAACGGCCTTACTGTTGACATTTTGAAGTTCAACTTTAATGACAGTGCAGAGGTTCGGCCAAGTTGTCTGGCTCCCTTTCCATGCTAACTGCGAAGGTGGCCCCATGACCTCAGCACTTACCAGAGCGGCACTTAAGGCAGGATTAGATTCTTCGCAACCCATCGTCAGTAAAAGTCCGGTCATCGCTACAATGTTTTTCTTATTCATACAAATCCTCCACCCTATATCCTTCGACGGTGAAAGTTATTGGTAGCCTAGAAAACTGTTAGAATTTCGTTAGATCGGTTTTAAACAAATGCGCTAAGGTCTCTCAAATTGAGAATGCGAGATATTTTTGTCACACCTTAGAAATTTACTCGCGCTGTTTAACAGCTGGGGTAGGTTGGTATTTATCAGAGGAGCTTTTAATGCTAAAGCAAAAACGTTTATTAATCATCATTTCTCTTTTGTTCTTAAGTACACCCAGTTTCGCAAGAGTGGTTTGTCCCTTTAAACCTCCACATCCAGAAATATCAGAAAATTGTTCTGATTTGGATTTTACCCAAGCTATATGGGCGAGTGATTTCCAATTGACTAAAGCTTTTGTTGATCAGAACCCCAATTATGTTTTTGCGTGCCATATCGATCCTAATAATGATTTTGATCAGTTCAGTACTTTAACTTTTGCGATCTGCAAACACGGCGATCAAAAAGACTTACCCCAAATCGTCAGATTTTTATTAGCAAATGGGGCTGATGCCCGGCATCGCTTCTGATCAATTGCAGGCAAAGATTTTATGGCTGAACCCAATAGCAATTCAAGGCTGTTGTACCCGCTACGGATGCGACGATTGTGACTGCATTGGCTGCGGAGGCTATAGCTGAAAAGGTCTGACCAGTGACCGCTGTGGCAGG
>JAYWDA010000246.1:0-1625 GCA_043780105.1 Pseudobdellovibrionaceae bacterium
CGGCAAATTCTAACTAATATTGTTGGAAACGCGGTCAAGTTTACCGAACTCGGGGGCGTCAAAATTTGCGTGTTGGCAAAAGATCAATCGAAAGACACCTTTGAGTTTCAAATTTCGGTGATTGATACAGGCCCCGGCTTTTCCGAATCCCAGAAAAATAATTTGTTTCAGCCCTTCGTTCAGGTGGATTCTAGCAGCACTCGAAAATTCGGAGGAACAGGGTTGGGGCTTGTTTTGTCACGAAAAATGGCACAGGCGCTGAACGGAGGTGTCGAAATTGTCACCTGTGAACCCAATAAGGGATGTCATTTTTTGATCACCTTTAAAGCATCAAGGGCATCGCCAGAAATAATTAGCAAAGATCAGCCCCTGGTATCAACAAGGCCGAATGGAAAGGAATCACTTTTAGGGCTAAGAGTTCTTGTTGTTGAGGATTCAAAGGACAATCAAACTTTAATTCAAAGGGTATTAACAAAAAGAGGCGCTTATGTGGACTTTGCCTCAGACGGAGAAGAAGGCGTGTCAAAGGCGCTTAATAATTTTTATAATGTTGTTTTGATGGACATTCAGATGCCAAAACTTGACGGCTATGGAGCCACAAGAAAACTGCGACAGTCCGGTTACGCGCAGCCGATCATCGCCTTAACAGCACACGCGATGGATCAAGAGCGCATAAAAACGAGTGAAGCTGGGTGCAATGGCCACATCACAAAACCCTTGGATGTAGCCCTCTTGATCTCGACAGTTTCGAGTTTTAGAAACTAAGTTGATTATAAAGATTTATTGATTATAGCAGGACTGAATATTTTTAGCCCGAACCAGACCGCTTGGATGGGCCGGATCTTTTGGAAGCAAATCAACATCTTTAATGACATTTTCAATATTGATTCCTAAAGTTTTTGCTTGCTTGGCCGCATAGCAATCCGCATCTAGCTCTTGTTGATTCGTCTTTTTCAGACTGGTGTTGTGGTAAATATGTCCTAAAGCGCAATGGCCGCACTCGTGCTCAAGAATAAATTTAACGGTATCCCTGGAAGTTGCATATTTTTTCATTTCTTGCCAGTTGACGAAGATAGAGGGAGCACTTTGATAAACGGTTGAAAAGGCCGGGCCCTCTGACGGATCTTGGATCACATTTTCTCGGACTGGAATGCCATTGATGTCATGACATACTGGGAGGTCAAGACTCTGCAGGCTGGGCGTGGCCTGAGCCATCGAAACTAGAAAAATCGGCAAAAGTACCATCATCAATTTCATCTGAAAATCTCCTTAAAATAGAAAATAATTCTGGCCGGACTATACCTAAAAGCGGGAACAAGTTCGTCTATAAATATTTCAAATGTAATGTTTCCAACAGGACGGTCCTTCGTCGAGTCTGACTCTGTCTTCCTTAAATTGAAAAGCTTTGAACTATGCATCTTGATCAGATTAAATTTTAGTTCACCCTTTGTGCGAGGATAAAACTATGGGAAGTCTAATATTGCTGGGTCTTTTGGGGTTGGTTCTTGTTATTGGAATTTCTACTTATAACAAGCTGGTGTCATTACGGAATATTGTTAAAAATTCATTTTCACAAATTGATGTCCAATTAAAACGGCGCTACGACTTGATCCCCATCCTAGTTG
>JAYWDA010000247.1:0-12653 GCA_043780105.1 Pseudobdellovibrionaceae bacterium
AGAATATGCGAGGCAGTTCATTAAAAAAGGATTCAATCCTTCCTATGACCTTAGCGTCGTGTTTATGCCATCCCAAAAAGACTTCTATAAATCTCTTAAGTCAGAAGCCCTCAACCGAGAGCTTGAAAAAATCTTCTCGCGCTTTAAACCCAATGAATAAAAGTTTGATTTTTATCCTAGGACTTTACCGCAGTATTGGGACGACTTTTTTAGGTGGCAGTTGCCGTTTTGAACCGTCTTGCTCGGCTTACGCAGTGGAAGCGGCTCAAACGCAGCCTCTATTTACAGCTTTAAAACTAATTTTAATTCGACTTTCAAAATGTCATCCCCTGGGACCGTTTGGTTATGATCCCGTTCCACAAGGTGCAAAGGAAATGCTTTAAATGAATGAACAAAAAAGCCCATTTGGTGATGGTAAAGGCTTACTTGCGATCGTGATAATCGGGGGTTTTTTCGTATTTTGGCAGTGGTTTATGGCAAAAACCTACCCACCAAAGCCAAAAGAGATGGTCACACAAGGGCAGGTTCAAAACCCATCGCCCGTCGCTGGTTCACAGGGAAAACCAGAAGCTGCTGGTGCTATCTCTGCAACGGATTCGAAAGAAATTAAAGCGGTTCCGGCCGTGGCAGCAAAGGTTCTTCACTTTGAAGGACAGAAAATCAGTTTTAATATTTCAAGCTTGGGAATGGGCTTAAAAAACGTCACCTTAAAGACGTTCACAGACCGAGGTAATAAACCTATTCAGATGGCGATTTCAGAGGACCATTCATTATTTGAAATGCGTCTCAATAAAAGTCAGCAAGCTTTGAACTTTGATATGTCTGAAAAAGCACCCGGTCATTATATTGGGACGGCGGACGCAAACGGAATGACAGTTATTCGCGAGATTACTTATAACGAAGAAAAGCAATCTTTTGTCAGCACGGTTGAACTAAAAAATCCAAAAGATGATGCGATTGATATTATTATTCCTGAAAAAATTCAGGTCTCAGAAAAGAAATCATTTTTGTTTCCTTCTTATGATCACCAAGATTTTTTCGTCAGCCACGAAGGAAAAAATGATTTAGTGAATTTCAGTGCGGCCAAAGAGAATGTTCGTGGTGAATACAAAGCTGTTCATTTGGCTTCTGTTTCATCGCAGTATTTTGCGTCTGCCATTTTAGATGAGTCTGAAATTACACCTGATTTAGTAGTTTTTTCGGATCATGCTCGAAGTGAAGCCCTGGCTCAGTTGATTTATCGGCCAACGGCGACGGCAAGTGCTCTTAAGCTCAGCCAAACTTTTTTTGTAGGCCCTAAATCCATTGATATTTTAGAGGGTATTCATCCCGATTTTGCTCAGATTATAAATTTTGGAATGCTGTCTGTGTTGGCGCGGCCGATGTTAATGATTATGAAGGCCTTTTATTCTTTGGTTTCTAACTGGGGACTGGCAATTATTCTTTTAACTTTGTTAGTCCGTCTTTGTGTATTTCCACTTTATATGATGTCGACAAAATCAATGAAAGCGATGCAAAAAGTGCAGCCGCTGATTAAAGATCTGCGCGAGAAATATAAAGACGACGCGATGACCATGAATCGCGAAATGATGCTTTTGATGAAGGAAAATAAGGCGAACCCACTGGGTGGATGCCTTCCAATGCTTCTGCAAATTCCTATCTTTTTTGCGCTGTTTCGGGTGATCGGTTCTAGCGTAGAGCTTTACCAGGCACCTTTTATGTTTTGGATTCAGGATTTAAGTTTGCACGATAAATTCTTTGTTCTGCCTGTATTAATGGGTGTCACAATGTTTTTGCAGCAAAAACTGACTCCGACAGCAATGGATCCGGCGCAGGCAAAAATTTTGGCATTTATGCCCATTATTTTTTCTGTTTTTATGCTTTATTTACCCAGCGGTTTGACACTTTATATGTTGGTCAGCGCTGTGTTCGGGGTTTCGCAGCAGTATTTTATGGTTAAAGATAATTCAAAGGGCACAGTGGTCGCGCAAGTGATGCCGCTGAAGAAAAAGTAAAATATTAAGGGGAGAAAAAATGGCGGGTTTTTTTAAGAAACTTTTTGGCGGTAAGCCAAAAGCTGGAAACGTTGAAGCAATGGTGCAGGACACACTTGAAGGCTTAATCGAAAAGTCAGGCTTAGATTTAGACTTTGATATCACCGAGAAAAAAGATGGCGAATATACGACAATTGCCATTGATCTAAGTGGTCCCGATGAAGAAATCATGCGAGATAAAAAAGGTCAGGTTTTAGATGCGTTTCAGCTTTTAATTAAACGCGTGATTCAGCACAATTTTCCTGAAGATAAGACAAATATCACTGTTGATAGCGGCGGATACCGCGAAGAAACAGAAGCGGCTTTAATTGAGCGCGCTGAGAGCTTAAAAACAATTGCGATTGAGCAAGGCAGATCTGTTTATTACCGAGCCCTTCCTCCGAAAGATCGCAAAGTTGTTCATCAATACCTTTCTAAAGATCCACGCGTAAAAAGTCGCTCTTTGGGAGAGGGTCTGTATAAAAAAATTAAGATTTATCCTGCTAAGGGGCCTGCTAACGGCGGACCTGACACAAATCAAGACGCTCATATTCAAGACTAGGAGTTATCTGTGAATGTTGATCGTGACAAAGACACGATCTGCGCCGTAGCCACTCCTTTCGGTCGCGGCGGAATATCAGTCATTAGAATTAGCGGAGACAGAGCCTTGGCCATTGCCCGGGCTCTTTGTCCATTTATGCCCGAAGATCTTGAAAGCCACCGCGTTTACTATGGTTTATTGATCGAAAAAGGCAGTCTTTTAGAGATCGATGAAGTGATGGCAACCTTTTTTGCCAAGGGCAGGTCGTTTTCTGGGGAAAACTCGGTGGAGATTTCTTGTCACGGAAATCCGGTGATCTGCGAACGTATTTTGCAAAGTTTAACCGCTGAAGGTGGGCGCCTGGCTGACAGGGGTGAATTTACTTATCGTGCATTTATAAATGGCCGCATCGATTTAGTTCAAGCAGAAAGTGTTCTTAGCTTGATTGAAAGCCAAACAAAAGAATCTTCTAAAGTTGCTCTCCAGCAGCTTAAAGGCGATCTTTCAAAGACACTAGAAAACATCGAATCAGAAGTGACTTGGTGTTTGGCGCATATTGAAGCGGGTATTGATTTTTCTGCCGAAGGCATCGACGTAGTTGATCACTCCGTCTTAAAACAAAAACTTGTCTTAGCTAGTGGCGCCTTACAGGAACTTGTTCAAAGTTATCAATACGGCCGCCTTTTAAAAGATGGAATTCGTGTCGCCCTTGTGGGAAGACCCAATGTTGGAAAATCAAGCTTACTCAACGCACTTGTCGAAGACGATCGTGCGATCGTAACAGATATTCCAGGGACCACCCGGGATGTTGTTACCGCTGAGACAATTTTTAAAGAGCACAAATTTTCTTTGCTGGATACGGCCGGCTTACGAAGTGATGCCCAGGATACTGTTGAAAAAATGGGGATTGAAAAAACCAGAATAACAATTCAAGGAGCGGACTTTTTGCTGTTTGTGCTAGAAGCCCAGCGTCCTTTAGATGCTGAAGAGCTTGAGATTTTTAAGTCTTTAGATCTGCGACAAACACTTATTTTAGTGAATAAATCAGACCTGGTGCAAAGCCAGAAACCGCAGGCCCTAGAGGCCCTTCAAAAATGTAAAAATTTTAAAGAACTGGCTGATCCCGAGGGTTTTCTTAATTCCCAGGTGTTGCAAGTCAGCTCTTTTGATAAGAAGACAAGGCAGCAAATTCTGGAAAAACTGCTTACAAAAATTAAATCCCAGGATATTGAAAATCCTGTTTTACTGGTGCAAGCAAGGCACTTTGAATCTTTAAGTCAGGCCTTGAAGCTTATTACAGCAAGCCTAGAGATTTTAACAACGGGAGCTGGCAGCGAATTTTTAGCCTTGGATTTAAAGCAAAGTTTAATGGCGCTGCAGGAAGTTTTAGGAAAAAGGTTCGACGATCAAATTATGGATCGCGTATTTAAAGAATTTTGTATCGGTAAATAGCCGAGAAGCACCAGAAAGAATCGTTCATGCGGTCTGTTGATTTCGATATTATTGTTGTGGGCGCGGGGCACGCTGGAGTTGAAGCGGCGCTGTCGTCTTCACGCCTTGGAATGCAAACTCTGGTTGTTACAACAAACACATCTCGAATTGCTTATATGAGCTGCAATCCATCAATCGGTGGTCTGGCTAAAGGACATATGGTCCGTGAGCTTGATGTATTGGGTGGTGAGATGGGTTTTGCTGCTGACGAAACCTGTATTCAGTATAAGCGTCTTAATTCCTCAAAGGGTCCGGCGGTGCGGGGCACACGAGTGCAAAATGATAAAAATCTTTACTCAGAATTGATGACAAAAACTTTATCGCTTCAGCCCAATCTGTCGGTGCGTGAAGGGGAAGTTAAAAGGCTGATCTTAAAAGACTCGGTTTGTTGTGGTGTGGTTTTACAAGATGGCTCAGAGATTTTTTCGAAAAAAGTGATCGTGACGACCGGAACTTTCATGAACGGAGTCATGCACATCGGGCTTAAGCAATCAGCTGGTGGGCGCGTCGGTGACAAAGCTTCAATTGGTTTATCAGATCAGCTGTCAGAATTTGGATTCACCGTTCAGCGTTTAAAAACGGGAACACCGCCAAGGCTTTTAAAAACAAGTATTGATTGGAGTAAGACGATTCCTCAGTACGGTGATGAAAAAATATTTCCGTTTAGTATTCGATCGGGACCCGAACTTAAACTCCCGCAAATTGCCTGCTACCTTTCAAGAACGACGGAAGAGACCCACGACATTATTCGCAGGAACTTGGACAAGTCGCCGATGTTTTGTGGAATTATAGAAGGCACTGGACCAAGGTACTGCCCAAGTATTGAAGACAAAGTGACTCGATTTGCGGAACGGGCGTCCCATCAAACTTTCTTAGAGCCTGAAGGTTTGAATTCGGATTTAATTTATTTGCAGGGAATTTCCACAAGCTTGCCAGAAGAGGTTCAGGAAGAGTTTTTAAAAACAATCCCTGGCTTAGAGAACGTAAAAATTGTTCGCCCAGGTTACGCCGTTGAATATGATTTTATTGAGCCCACACAAATTTGGCACAGGCTAGAAACCAGAACAATTTCTAATTTATTTTTAGCGGGTCAAATTAACGGAACTTCTGGTTATGAAGAAGCCGCTGTTCAAGGTTTTATCGCCGGGGTGAATGCAGCCCATTCTGTTTTAGACAGACCGGAATTTATTTTAGAAAGACATCAAGCCTACATTGGTGTCTTAATCGATGACCTTGTTACAAAGGGAACTCGCGAACCGTATCGTATGTTTACCTCACGCGCAGAACACAGATTAGTTTTAAGAGAAGATAATACTATCGATAGGTTATCGGAAGTGTCAGAAAAACTGGGTTTAGCTTCTGAGGGCCAGAATGAGAAACTTCAGGTCATTCGTCGAGGTCGTAGCGAGCTTTTGAGCCGCTTGCGTACGGAAAGACTTTTTCCTAACCCCGAAACACAGGCAAAACTCCTCAGTGTCGGCAGTACAGTTTTATTAAAACCTAATACTTTTGAGGAGATCCTTAGACGCCCGGAAATTTCTTGTTCACTGCTTGGAAAGCTTGGATTTGATTTTATTGACGATGCTTTGATCTCTGAACCTATTGAAATCGAAGTAAAATACGCGGGATATATAAAAAGACAGCTTGAGCTGATCGAGCAATCAAAACGTCTTGAGGAATATCTTCTTCCACAAGATTTAAATTATTTTTTGGTTCGTGGTTTATCTAATGAAGAAGTGCAAAAATTAAATCAAGTTCGCCCTAGGACTTTGGGACAAGCCCAGCGCATTAGTGGTGTAAATCCGTCAGCGGTTCAGGCTATAATTATATTTCTTAAAGGCCACCGTAAATTGAAGGAGTTGTCTCTTGATGGAAGAACAGGCGAGCGCGATCGTTCACTGGAGAATTGACGCATGGTTTCCAGACCTATCGAAAGACACTCAAGATAAGCTCAAGAAATACCGCGACGAGTTAATGAAGGCCAATAAGGCTGTTAATTTGATTTCCGTTAAGACCATTTTTCTAGCTGACGCCATTCATTTTGCTGACAGTATCTTAGCCTCAAAAATTATTCATGAGGCCATTCCACAGCTGAAAGAAATTTATGATTTTGGCAGTGGGAATGGTTTTCCTGGTGTGGTGTTTGCAATCTTGTTTCCAAAGGTGAATGTTGTTTTGGTCGATAATGATGTGAAGAAAATTGAATTTTTAAAGAGTGCTTGTGAGGCCCTTGGGCTTAAGAATGTTTCGACTCGGTGTATGGGGCTTGAGGCATTGCCGGCCAACTCTGTTTCCACTTGTATGGCGCGGGGTTTAAGTAATATTTCAAAGTCTATTTTATTAAGTCGTAGGATTGTTCCGGTCGGTGGTGCCTTTTACCATATTAAAGGTGATAACTGGTCTGGCGAAGTCGGGGAAATTCCAACTCAGCTTTGTTCTGTGTGGACGCCCACCCTAGTGAAGCTTTATAAGTTACCTATTGGTGAAGCGAAGTTTGCCGTTATTAAAACAGTAAAAATTGCTTAATTGTTCCACGTGGAACATTATTCTTCCCCGGCGGGTGCAGGCTTGGCTGGCTTAAAGGTTTCGGCTTTTGATTTTTCAATTCGATCTTTATTGTCCCAATGAAGCCTTGCTTCGCGAAGTCGTTTTTCGGTGCTGTACTCCTGAAATTCCTTAGGATCAGGCCAAGTCTTTCCTGATTTAAAAGCTTTTAGGTACTCAGTTCGAGCGAGCGATTCCCTCTCCTTAATTTTTACTGTCCAGTATTTCTCCTGCTGAAGCAGGTTATCGATCGTCCGCTGCGTATCCCAGTATCTTTTTTGTGCGTATTTAATTTGCCCAGTTTGAGGTTTTACCTTTTCTAAGGCTGCTTTCTTTTCCTCAAGCGTTTTTATAGCCTCGGCTACAGCTTTTTTAGCTAGATCTTGCTGGGATTTGTACTCTTGGTAAATTGGGTCGCGTATTTCCGGAGTTGGCTCCGGCCTATTGCAAGAAAGCAGTAAGAATGGCATAAAAATCAGTAAAAATCGTTTCATGTTCCACGTGGAACATCGGAATATGCAGAAAAAAACCTGAGCACCATGTTGAAATTAAAGAATACCTTGCGGAATACGTCAAAAGTCTTAAAAATTAACGCTATGGAGGCAAAATGACTAAAATCATCTGTATAGCCAATCAAAAAGGTGGAGTTGGTAAGACAACGACATCAATAAACTTGTCATCTGCGTTGGCTAGTCAGGATAAGCGAGTGCTTATTGTCGACATGGATCCGCAGGGAAACGCATCCAGCGGCTTGGGTATCAAGCGCTACGACTCACAAGATAATAATGTTTACCACGTACTTATTGGCGAAAAAACGATGGCAGAGACAATTCAGCTTACAAGTGAGCCAAACTTGAGTATCCTTCCCGCCACTCCAGATCTTGTCGGAGCAGAAATAGAGCTTGTGGATATTCCTCAACGTGAATTTCGACTAAGGTCGGCTCTTCAGACTATTCATGACCAATATGACTATGTAATTATCGACTGTCCCCCGTCGTTGGGACTGCTAACCTTAAATGCTTTATCTGCAGCCCATAGCTTTCTAGTGCCATTGCAGTGCGAATATTTTGCTTTAGAAGGACTTAGTCAGCTTCTTAACACCGCAGGTTTGGTGAAGAAGAGTTTAAATCCTAATCTACATATTGAGGGTATCGTTCTTACGATGTTTGATACTCGAAATAATTTAAGTCATCAGGTTGTGACTGAAATTCGAAATCATTTTGCGGATAAAGTTTTTGCAGCCATCATTCCTCGAAATGTTCGCTTGAGTGAAGCGCCAAGCCATGGACAATCCATCTTTAAATATGATTCGAAATCTATTGGTGCGCAAAAATATAATGAATTAGCTAAGGAAGTCATCCTCAGAACACAGCCTCAAGCGCAAAACAAATCGACTTCATTAGGAGAGGCAAATGCTTAATAATACACCTGATTTGCAAAACAAAAAACGTGGACTTGGTCGCGGACTAGGTTCATTGCTGGGCGGAGCCGATGAGGCTCCTGAATCAAAAAAAACAACTGCGTCGCCCCTCCCCCAAGCGCCTAAAGTTATTTCAAGCCAAGCTCCCGTTTCCGCGGCTCCACAAATTGCACCGACAATTGTTGTCCCTGCGGTTGCGGCTCAAGACCGAATCTGGAAAATTGCTGTTGATAAATTAAAGCCAGGCCACTATCAGCCACGCCAAGAGTTTTCAAAAGAAGCTCTTCAAGAATTATCGAGCTCTATTAAAGCTAACGGAATTTTACAACCGATTGTCGCCCGTAAAAAAGGCGATTCCTTTGAAATCATTGCGGGCGAGCGACGTTGGCGCGCTGCTCAGATGGCAGGCATGCATGAAGTTCCAGTCATCTTGCGTGAATTTCGCGATCAAGAGGCTTTGGAATTAGCTTTGGTTGAAAATATTCAGCGAGAAGATTTAAATCCGATTGAAGAGGCCGAGGCTTATCAAAGGCTGATCCAAGAATTCAGCCTTTCGCAACAACAAGTGGCAGATAAAGTGGGAAAAGAGCGAGCCACTATTGCGAACGCCGTTCGTCTTCTAGCGCTTCCTGCAGAAGTTCTAAAAATGATCACTCAAAAAGAGCTGTCTGTTGGACATGCGAAGGTCTTATTAGCTTTGCCGAACCCGGCTCAGCAAAAAGAATTCGCCAAGCTGACATTCAAAGAAAAACTGAGCGTGCGAAAATTAGAAAAACGCGTCCAAAATGAATTGATCCTAAAACCTGTTCTGAGCGCCTCGGCTGTTGTTGATGAAAATGTAATGGCTCGACTGATCCATGGAATTTCCGAAGAGTTGCAAAAAATTTTAGGAACCAAGGTAGGAATTGATTATTCAAAAGGCGCTGGGAAAATTGCCATTCAATTTTACTCAGATGAAGAGTTCTCACAAATGGTAGAAAGACTTAAAAAAATATGAGTGAACCTTCCGACGTCATAAATCCAATGAGTGGTATGGTCACCGCCATCTTAGATAAAGGCGCCTATTTTGAAGGCAAACTTAGCTTTGAGGGCACCGTCCAAATCGGCGGCAGTTTTCGTGGCGAGATTTTTACGAAAGACACCTTGGTTGTCAATGAAAGCGCTGAGATTGCGGCTCAGATTGAGGCCGATACCATAATAATAAGTGGCCGAGTTGAAGGAAATATTTTTGCGCGCCGCCGTGTCATCATGCATCCACCTGCAATATTTAAAGGCACCGTGACATCTCCAAGTTTAAGGATTGATGAAGGCGTTGTATTTGAGGGCGCATCATATATGCCGAAGTCATAACTCACCGAAATAATCTTGACCGCCAAAGATTCGGAGTGTTAATTCGACTGCAACATCAGGAAAATACTCATGGAAATGTTGCAATCACTGGGAATAAATTCCACAGCCATAATTCAATTTGGCATCTTTATTTTTACATTCTTCTTTATGCGCCATTATGTTTTCGGGGCTTATCATGCGGCTCTTATGAAGCGTTTGGAAAAAACCAAAGGTGGCGAAGAAATAGCCAGCGAATACGCCGAAAAAACTTCTGAGCTGCATTCCCAATATCAGGATGAGGCTCGTAAAGCACATCACGAAATCAGCAAAATATATCAACAAAATCGTAATGAAGCGCTAGCCGATGCGGACAAGGTTCTAAGTTCTGCGCGGGCGGAAGCTCAAAAAATGATTGAAGCCGCCAGAGTTACTATTGCTCAGTCGGTGTCTACAGCGACGCAAAGTTTAAAAAGCCAAACAAGCGGGGTCGCGCTTTCCATCACTAACAAACTTCTCGGAAAATAAAATATGCCAATAAAAATAACGCTCATTTTATTAATAGTCGCAAGCGCTGCCCACGCCGCTGAACATGAAGGCGCCCACGCCGCGGGAATTCCGACCGCAGTTTATTGGCAGTTTTTTAACGTTTTTTTCGTTGTCCTTATTTTATACTTCGTCACCAGAAAAAGTTTGCCTGAGCTTTTTCGGCAGCGCCAAGCTGGATATGTCGCGTCTGCGAAAAAAGCTGACGAAGCAAAACTTGAAGCTGAAAAACAATTTTTGGACATTAAACATAAGCTTGAACATCTTAATACATCTTATGATGAAAATGTTTCTCGCGCTCAAGCTGAGGCCGCCGATCTTAAAAAACAATTAATTCAAGAGGCGCAAGAGCAAGCTCGCAGGGTTAAAGAAGAAGCTGAAATGACCGTGAAAATTGATTTACAAAAAGCCCAGCGCGAGCTGCACGAGGTTTTTGTGAAAGAATCCATCGCTATGGCTCACTCGGCCTTATCTAAAGACATTGCGTCAGCAGATCATCAAAAGCTTCAAACTGACTTTACTAAAAACATTGAGGCGGTCCATCCATGAGCATGAATATCGCTATCAAATACGCAAAAGCCCTATTGTCGTTAACAAAAGAAAAAGGAATTCATGCGGAAGCTTTGGAACAATTGCAGGCTGTGAACCAAAGTCTTCAGTCAGATCCGCAACTGAAAGAATTTTTTGAAAATCCTGTCATTAAGCCCGAGCAAAAGGCAAAAATATTAAAAGTCGCATTGAGCGGACAAAAATTCTCTGAAGACGTTTCAAGCTGTCTTTTATTAATGGCAGATCGTGGTCGCCTGTCCCTCGTCCCAGAATTTGTTCAGGCTTTCCAAGATGGCCTTGATCAAGAAGATGGTGTGACTCGAGGAACCGTTCGAGCGGCTCAGCCTTTGGGTAAAGAGGCGCAAGCAGAGCTTGAGAAAAAAATTACACAAGTATTAAAGAAAAAAATTGTCCTGACGTTTAAAGAAGATCCAGCTCTTTTGGGTGGCGTTGTTGCGCAGGTGGGCGGATGGACTTTTGACGATAGCATCGAGACACATTTAAATCGATTGAATGAAGAACTTAATAGGGGAGCCTACTAAATGGAAACATCGCATATTCGAGCCGACGAAATCAGTCGTGTTTTAAAAGAACAGATCAGCCAGTATAATAAAAAGATTGAAGTCAGCGAAACAGGAAGCGTTCTTTCTGTAGGTGACGGGGTTGCTCGTGTTTATGGTCTTGAAAACGTGATGGCCGGAGAGCTGGTTGAGTTTCCAGGCAATATTTACGGAATGGTTTTAAACTTAGAAGAAGCCCACGTCGGTGTGGTTATTTTCGGTGAAGATCGAACTATCAAAGAAGGCGACACTGTTAAGCGAACTAAAAAAGTCGTTGAAGTTCCGGTTGGCGAAGCGCTTTTAGGTCGTGTTGTTGATGCTTTGGGAATTCCGATTGATGGTCGCGGACCGATCACGACAACTCATTCTCGCGCAGTTGAATTAAAAGCTCCTGGAATTGTTTACAGGCAGCCGGTTTCTGAACCCTTGCAAACCGGTATTAAAGCGATCGATGCTTTGATTCCGATTGGCCGTGGTCAGCGGGAATTAATCATCGGCGATCGTCAAACTGGTAAAACAGCAATAGCGATCGATACAATCATTAATCAAAAAGGCCAAAACGTTCATTGCTTTTACGTAGCGATCGGACAAAAACAATCAACAGTGGCTGTGGTTGTTGAAAAACTTCGCGCTGCTGGTGCCATGGAATACACGACAGTGATTTCTGCGGGTGCTTCAGATCCAGCTCCTTTGCAATTTTTAGCGGCTTACTCTGGAACAACAATGGCGGAATACTTCCGTGATTCTGGACGACATGCTTTGATTATTTATGATGATTTAACAAAGCAAGCTCAGGCTTACCGTCAGTTATCATTACTTCTTCGACGTCCTCCGGGTCGTGAAGCTTACCCTGGAGACGTATTTTATCTTCACTCCCGACTCTTGGAGCGTGCTGCGAAACTTTCTGACGATAAAGGTGGCGGTTCTTTAACTGCTTTACCGATTATTGAAACGCAAGCGGGCGATATCTCTGCCTACATTCCTACGAATGTGATTTCGATCACGGATGGACAGATCTTCTTAGAAACAGATTTATTTTACAAAGGCATGCGTCCTGCGGTTTCTGTTGGTAAGTCGGTTTCCCGCGTGGGTGGTGCCGCTCAGATTAAAGCGATGAAACAAGTCGCTGGATCTATCAAATTAGAACTTGCTCAGTTCCGTGCTTTAGAGGCCTTTGCTGCGTTTGCCTCTGATTTAGATAAAGCTTCTCAGCAGCAGTTGTCTCGGGGTCGTCGCCTTGTTGAGTTATTAAAACAAGGTCAGTACTCTCCAGTTCGAGTCGAAGAACAAGTATTTGCTATTTTCGCGGCAACAAATGGCTTTATGGATTCAATTCCAGAATCAGATGTTCGCAGATATGAAAAAGAAGTGATTGAATTTGCAAAACAAAAGCACTCGCATGTTCTTAAAAATATCGCAGAGAAAAAACAAATCTCTGATGATATTAAAAAGACTGTTGTGACGGCACTTGAAGAATTCAAAGCGGTCTTTCAACCCTCTAACAAGAAATAAGTAGGGGACAATGGCAGGGTTAAAGGAAATTAGGGCTCAGATTGAGTCCACTAAAAATACCCAGCAAATCACGAAAGCGATGAAGCTGGTGTCTGCGGCAAAGCTCCGTAAGGCCCAGCACAATATCGTGA
>JAYWDA010000248.1:0-4181 GCA_043780105.1 Pseudobdellovibrionaceae bacterium
GGTATTTCCTGCAATCAACGAAGGAATAATATGTCCATTGGGCAAGTGCGCTGGAAAATTAAAAGGCCCAATCACGGCCATCACGCCGCGAGGCTTATACCGAATGACGCCTTCAACTTGCGGCAAAGCATTGGGAATATGCTCTTCAGCCACGGTTTTAAGTGAAAAATTGAGTGTGATATCAATCTTACTTGAAAGTGCTTTTGCCTCGGTTAAAGTTTCCCATAAAGGCTTACCTGTATCGCGCGCGATTAGTTCTGCCATTTCATCAATATTTTTATCAAACACTTCTTTTAATCTTAAAAGATATCCCCGACGCTCTTCCATCGTTTTCCGTGCCCATGGAAGATAAGCATCGCGAGCGGCTTTACAGGCTTCATCCATATGATCCCTTTTAAAAGGAACCACTAGAATTGTGTCATTCAAGTCGCTGGGACTTACATCTTTAAAAGTGCCATCACTTTTTTCAACGACGGTAAAGCGACCATTGATGAAATCACCGACATACTTTAGATTCTGAGTTTTCACGTTTGTTCCTTTCGGCGATCATAATCAAAAGGGGCCATGATCACTTCATCATCGTTTTCAACCTGTAATGCTTTTCTATGCTTTTCAGGAATCATGATTTCATGACCTCGTAATTCGTATGGAACGACGGTTGCGCGAAATTCTCCAGTGGCCCGAGCCATCAGACCCAGGTTGGAAAAAGTAACGTCTTTTGATTCGGCGATACGATATTTTGTCGCCGATTTAATTGTTAGAATATCATCGGTGGCACAGCCGTAGTGAGGACCGCCATCAAAGGGATCCACCTCGTCTAAATATTGAAAGCCAATACTTTCCAACAGGTGCTGAGCTGGTTTTGTTGCTTCGCCCACACGACCCAAAACTAATCGGGCTTTAGAGTCCAGCAAGCATAAATAAATATCGTCTTGCGGAAATAGGCTTTCAATAAATTCTTTATGCGATTGACTCAGCAAATCGGCTTCTTGATAGGGAAGTCCCGTGAACCGCCGTCCCAGCGCTTCCCAGAATTCGCTTCGACCTTCATCCGTCAGCGGAGGGGTGAGTTCACATAAAACTCGATCTTCAAAACGCTCTGGATTTAATGCCATATAAAGAAAACGCGATAAAGAAATTTGTTTTCCCAAGCGCTCGGGCCGCCTGCGATAGGATTTATCCACTAGCAAACCGCCAATTTCAGTGGGCCCATCGGTATCAATTTGAAAGCGTAAGACCTGATGAATAAATCCAATTCCTAAGTCTTTACTGAAATGATCCCGCTTTAAGATTTTAAAAAAGCAATGAGGCGCTTCGTCGCTACCATGTTTAGCAATGACTAAAGAACTTCCAACCACCATTTTTTCTTCAGTGTCTTCTAAAACAAATAAGTATTCAGATCGATGCTTGGGAAGAAGGCCTGCAAACGATTGCTCACTTTTTGCAATCTTTTCAGCAATGATCTTTTTGTCCCCTGGCAAGTTCAGTAGATTAAATTGCTTTGCTAAATCAACTAATTGATTAAGGTCATCGTGTCTGACGGCGCGAACAACAAATGTCATAAACAAAACCTTTCAATCACGCCCTCGTAAAACGAGATCGCTCTATTTAAATCTTCGACGGCGACATTTTCGTGCGGCGTATGAATATTTCCTTCGCGAACACCCGCTCCAAAACAAACACATTCAATTCCTACTCTAGAAAAAATGCTGGCCTCATTTGAAGAGGGCTGTGTTGTGCACTTGTCCGAAAGGCCCAACCTACGCAGTTCATCCAAGCAACCTTTAACTAAGATCGAGTTCGCCGCGGTTCGAAATGGTTTGATATAATCAGTAACACGAAAGCTCGCTTGATTTTGCTCGCACACATGATTCAGCCGCTTCATCCAAGCCTCATACACACTTTGTGTAATATTAGGGGGAATGCGGCAGTTCCCACCGATGGCAATATGATCATCGAAAGTTCTGATGATCCCAATATTGAGCGTCGGATGAGAAGGATAAAAATCAGGATCCTCAAAGGTTTTAAATTCAGCTTCAAGCTCTTGAATCACTTTAAACACAGCTTGAATTCTTTTTGTCATCGGATTTTTTAGTGGCGACAAATCGATTTCCAAAAAGGCGTGGGCCGGAACCGTATTATAATTAGTTCCACCATCAATTTCCATCAACGTCACATTATCAGGAATTTGGGTTAAATAGTCGAGCATCCTGACGATAGCACTGTCGCCCAAATGGGGTGCTGAAGAGTGCGCTGCTTCGCCATGAAATATTTTACTTTGTGTGGTCGTGCTTTCACGTAAATTATGCTCCTGCCGGTAGGAAAGCTCATCCGCGGAAAACGGCAGACGAATTTCAACGCGTGCAAATCCTTTAGCTGCGTTGATTAAATTTAAATTACTTGTTTCTCCAATCAATGCCATTTTGGCAGAAATTTGATTTTTTCGAATCAACTTTAAAGCACCGCGCATACCGGACTCTTCACCGAAAGTTCCCACTAAAACCGGCGGAAGCTTCCAAGAAGTATTAGAACTGAATTTGGCAATCGCAGCCAGCTTACAAAGGAAATCAAGCTTTGTATCAGCCGAACCCAAACCATAAATTCGACCATCAATAATGGTCGCATCAAAAGGGTTTTGTCTGGTTTTTTGCCACAACTGAAAAGGGCCTGGATCGACGGTATCTAGATGAGTTTGAAATAAAAATTCTAAAGTGGATGTCCGCGGTTGAGGCCTGGCAATCAGATTAAATTCTTCTTGCCCGCCAATCACTTCCTCTGAAAGTTCAACATGAAGCCCGTGCTCTTTACAAAATTTTGCCGCAAGCTCCATCACTTCTTTGGAGCTTTGCTGAGGAGTGCTGTCCACAGCGATAAATTGTCGGCAAGCTTCGATAAAATCCAATCAGACTCCTTGAAGAATCGTTTTTTCAATCAAGCTTAAAGCTAAATCGATTTCTTGATCGTCAATACAAGCTGGCACTAGCATCCGCGCCCGCAAAGGATCCTTGCCACACCCAAAAGCAATCAAACCATTGTGAAAAAGATTTTTTAAAAACAAGTCAACCTGCTCTTTTTTTCCGTCAAAAGGAGTAAAGGCAATCATCAAACCGAGGCCACCAGGATCCTGAACTTTTCCCTTGCAGGTCGTTTCATTCATTTTTTTAAAGCCCTCGATAAAGCGCTTATGGATTTTTTGAATTCGACCTTGGGGGCCTAAAAATCCTTCTTGTAACATGCTGATCATTTCCATTCCTGTCGACAATGAAACGCTTGATCCTGCGAATGTTCCTGCAATCAAACCAGGTTTAGGATTGTATTCCGCCGTGTACAGGGTGGCACCAAGCTGCGCAGTTTTTGCAAGCGTACAAATATCAACATACTCACCAATATTTAAAGTTTCGAAAGCAAAAAGTTCACCAGTTCGACAGAATGTTTGAACTTCATCAGCCCAAATGGCGACATTTTTTTCACGACAGAGCTCTAAGAGTGGAATAAAAAATTCCCGAGGCGCTGCTTGATAACCACCCTCACCGAGCATGGGTTCGAAACAAAAGCAGGCGATGTTTCCTGGATGCTTATCGAAATGCTCTTGCATCGCTTTCAAACTTTTTTCACCGCTTTGAGGATCTTTTTTATCATAAAAAGGAATTCTTAAAATTTCATTGTAATCAGGAAGACCCTGTTTGTAGGCCGGATTGTCGGTCAGTTCTGCCATCATTGTCGAACGACCGGCAAACGCATTTTTAAAAGAAAGAACCATTTTTGCTGGTGAGTGTTTTTGCCGCGCAATTTTTAAAGCTGTTTCATTGGCCATCGTTCCGCAAGAAGAAAACCACGAGTGCTTAAGGCGACTGTTTCGACCTGCAAGCTCAACTAATTTCTGAGTCATCTTAAGATATTCAATATTGGGCTGCAAATTTCCTTGCATGACGACGTCACTGAGGGCACCTCGAACAGCCGCAGCTAAGACGCGTGGATGGCCATGGCCAAAAAGATGAATTCCAATTCCGTTAATCATATCCAATTTTACACTGCCATCTTGAAGTTCAACAAAAGGACCGCGTCCTGCCCCACTTCCAATGTAAGGGTAATGCAAAGGACGACCCCGAAATTCCGCCACTTGTTCCATTAATTTCTTAGCATTTTCTGCAGGCGCCGCCTGCTGCTCGCGGATTCCCGGC
>JAYWDA010000249.1:0-2588 GCA_043780105.1 Pseudobdellovibrionaceae bacterium
CACTCGGCTGATCACATCAGCACCTAGGGAAATGGTCAGGAAAAATAAAATAATTAAACCGCCGGCCACGGCCATTTTATGTTCTAAAAACTGAGACAAAACAATCTGCCACATGCTTTGTGCGGTTTCTGCATTCTTAATGTCTAAGGCGCTAGGCTCTTTAAATTGTGTCATAATACCCTTAGTGGTAAGCGATGCGGGGATCTGCAAACCCGTACAAAATATCTGCAACTAAATTCATAATTAAAACCATGCTGACAGAAATAATAAAGGACACCATCGCCACATTAAAATCGTTCGACATGATCGAGTCGTAGACAAGTTTGCCAACGCCTTGATAAGAAAAAACAGTTTCAGTGAGGATCGCCCCTGAAAATAAGGTAGATAAGCTTAAAGCTAAAACGGTGATCAAAGGGATTAAAGCATTTCTAAAAGCATGCTGCCAGACGATAATATTTCTGGTCAGGCCTTTGGCTTTTGCAGTTCTGATATAATCGTTTCTCATGGCTTCTAACATGGAGGACCTTGCAAAACGAACAAAGCGTCCAATTTGTTGAATGCTCAGACTGATGGTTGGAAGGAATAAATACCAAGCTCGGTCTTTCATTGCTTCCCAAAAGTTAGCCGGTTGAAAGCCAATGGTTTCAGTGCCACTGGCTGGAAACCAGCCCAAGGTCACCGCAAAAATAATAATGAGTAATATCCCCAACCAAAATGACGGGATCGAGATTCCAGCAAAGGAGAGTAGATTTAAACTGTAATCCAGTTTTCCTCCAGGTTTTAAAGCCGTGTAGACTCCTAGAGGTACCGAAATCACAATTGAAATAAAAAGGGCCCAAAATGACAGAACAAACGTATTCCATAATCTTGGTCCCATGATTTCAGTCACGGGAACTTTGTAAGTTCGACTGTAGCCCAAATCTCCTTTAGCAACAGTCTCAACCCAGTTTTTGTATCTAACATAAGAGGGTTGATCCAGCCCATAAAGCTCGCGAAGACGGGCTACATCCGCTGACGTAATTCGAGGGTTTGATGCAATCATCATTTCAACAGGATCACCCGGCATTAAAGTCATAATGTAGAAACAGACATAAGAAAGGATGGCAATCACCACCAATGTCTGAAGCAAACGCCGAGTGATATAAGTTAACATCCTAGAAGCTCCATTTTTCGACTTCGTTGGTTTCAGGGAATTGATGCCCTGTCAGTCTGACGTTTTTAAGACCCGCTGGTAAAACCGCAATATCAGAACGGTAATACATTGGTAGAACTGGAATTTCTTCGGTGTAAAGCTTTTGTAATTCCCAAGCGAGCTCCACGCGTTTTTTAGCGTTAAATTCGACATCTAACTGATCAACAATTTGATCGACTTTAGGATTTGTCCAGCTGGTATAATTCTGTCCCGACCAGCCATTTTTAGAAGTCGGAATTGCGGTTGTTGAATAAGTCGAGCGCGGATTATTTTCCGGTGAAGACACCCAGGCAAATAAAGACATGGCAGAAAATTTTCTTTTTCGGGTTGTCTCACTAAAAAATGTTCGAGCCACTTCGTTTTTAATTTGTACGTCAATGCCGATTTGTTTCCACTGCTCTTGCAGGTAGCTTTCGACAGTTTCACGGGTTTTATCACCCGCTGTTGTGTTGATTTCTAAAGATAACTTTTTACCATCTTTAAACCTAAAGCCGTCAGCTCCAACTTTCCAGCCAGCTTCATCCAATAACTTCTGAGCTTCGCGGCGTGAATAGCGATAAATCGCAACATACTTTGGATCGGCTGTGTACCAAGGATCTTTGGGCGTCATAAAATGCAGAGCAGCTTGTTGTTTTCCGTCAAATAAAGACTTTACTAGTTCTTCGCGATTGACGGCGTGAACAAGAGCTTTTCGAACGCGCAAATCTTTTAAAATGGGATTGTTTAAGTTCAAATCAATATGTTCGTAAGTAACACTAGGAACAAACAGCACTTGGTAAGGAAGCTTTTGGGCTTGAATTTTTTTATCCAAGGTCACGGCTTGGTCAAATTTTAAGCCAGTTGTTGTGATCATATCAATGGTGCCCGAAACTAAATTGGCTTCCATCGTTCCTGTATTAGAAATGAATTTAAGGATAATTTTTTTAATTTTAGCAGGCGGTCCGTAAAAATAAGGATTCGGCGTTAATGTGACATGACTGCCAAGTTTAACATCTGAGTAAACATAAGGCCCAACAAAAAGACCCGGCGTTGTTGGAGCTTTTGTATACAAAGAGTTCTTTTCGTAGCCTTCTTTTTCTTTGCCGTATTTTTCGAAAACGGGGCCTTCTAAATGTGTCGGTAAAGGAAAGAACTGACCCAAACGATTAAAATCCCAACGGGCTTTTTCGTAAGTGAAGGTGCACTTCTTAGGAGTCTTTGGATCAAAATCAATTTTCTCCACTTGCGTGTATGTTTCTTTTTCGCCCACAGAGACATTCGGAGAAGCCGCCACTTTTAAAGCCAGCGCAAAGTCTGCGCAAGTTAACGGATTGCCGTCGCCCCATTTGGCGTTATCTAAAATTTCCCATTGAGCTACGATTTTTTTCTTGCCGCCAATTTCAACAAGTTTTGCTTT
>JAYWDA010000250.1:0-2678 GCA_043780105.1 Pseudobdellovibrionaceae bacterium
AGCTTTAGTAATCTTCACAAGCTCAGAGTCCGTCACCTGAAACCAAGGGCTTCGCAATAGACACAGGAGATTTAAATTATCATGGGGATTTGCTAAAAACTTAAGCCCGGTCATAAAATCTAAAACTTCCCGGCGTCTTGAAAACCCACCGGCACTGTGAAGCTGAATAGGAATCTGATACGCCAAGGCCAATTGAGCAATTCCTTGAAGGACTCGATTGGTTCTTGCTAAGATACAAATTTCCTGGGGCTTAGCTCCCGCTTTTAATTTTTCTTCAACTAAAGATAAAATTGCGCTCAGCTCCCCAGCTTTTTTTTCTTCATCTTTTTCTACAATAATAATATCACCGCAAAATAAGTCTTCGCCTGTTGTCCGAAAGGGTATCATTGTCGAAAATTCTTTTTTATTTTTAAAGTAGGCATTAATAAATTCAAGTAAAGGCGCTTGCGATCGATAATTGGTCAGTGCCGTTTGGACGTCACCATTGCTATTTCGAATCTCTTCAATTTTAGCATGAAAGACGTCAGACCGAGCGCCCCGAAAAAGATAAATGCTCTGCTGTGGATCGCCCACCACAAAGTGTGGCGACTTTCCCACCAAATGTTTTAAAAGTTCAACCTGTAATGGACTGGTATCTTGATATTCATCGATCATCCAGTAATCCCACTGCGCCGAAAATTTTTCTGCCGTCCATGGAAAGCTTCGCATCAAGCGCAAGGACAGGCCTTCCAAATCAGACATCGACAACAAAGATGCCGCTAAACGTTCCTGCAAATTTTTTGCGCAGAAAGCTTTGGCTAAAGTATCAAACTTTTGGCTCAGCTCTTCATGCCGTATGCAAAATGATGGCTGCAAAGCCTCTTGCTGAATCCAAGCTTTGCATTCCCTAATAAAGCGATCAAAACGCTCATGTAAGTCCACGTCAAAAGGAGGTTTCTTCGCCATAAACGAAGGTTTTCGACCTAAATTTTCAATAACCCCGACAAAAGTTTCTAATGAGACCTGCTCCTGACTCATCAGGTGTTTAAAGTTCAGCAAGTAGGTTTGCCAGCTTTCTGATAAGTTGTAGGCTGAGATTTCCTTATAAAAATAGCATCCTTTTTTAACAAGGTCTGAAAGACTTGAGTTTGCTAATAGCTTCAACTCCTCAGAGCTAACGGGAACAGCATCGGAATGTAAAAAGTGCTGCTGATAATATTGATTCAGCATTGACAGAAGAATTTTAATATCAAAATTTTCAACAAGCTCGAGCCAATCAGTATTTTCAAGCAAAAGATTTCTTAGAATTCTTTTCTCACGAAAGTAAACCTCGGGCCCGTCGATCAGTTTAAACTCAGGTGCTAACCCTAAATCTTTTCCGTACTGGGTCAGGTAAAGGCTTAAAACCCCGTGAATGGTCGAGATATGAACCCTCGAGCGTGAATTAATATATCGAAAAAGCTCAGGCAATTCCTTTTTTAAGGCCTCTGCCAGCAACCGTTCGCGAATTTCTTGGGTGGCTTTTCGAGTAAAGGTTGTTAAAACCATTCGCGGGAATTGCCCCCGCTCTTTTTTAAAAGTCAGTGCGGTTTCCTGAAATAAGTTGATCAGGGTTGTCGTCTTCCCAGCGCCAGCGCCGGCGCGAAGAATTGAGTTTTTTAATTGAAGAGGGCCTAGTTCAGGTGCGGCGCGCGACATAGTCTTTTCCAATTACAAGTGATACAGATTTCTTCTTCTCGCGGCTGAGGTGGGAAAAAACCTTCGCTGACCTGACTCATGACTGTCACTAAAGTTTTTTCAAGCTCTTCGATTAATTGCTTTTTAGTAGCAAGGTCTGTCAAAGCGCCCGAGCGGCCATCAATAGGAAATAAATCGACACCGCCTTCGCGCAAGCCCAAACCCCGGTGCCTTTCCATCGTTTTAAAAACAAAATAAAAAGCCCCCACCACTTCATTTTGTTCCATGACATCATTTTCAAGGGCCCAAATGTAAAACAATAACTGCAGCTTATTTTTTTCCTGCCAGTTCGGAAAGTTTTCCGCCGAAGCGGAACCTGATTTATAATCCAGCACGACAAAATGCCCGTCCCCATCACTATCAACGCGATCAATTTTACCACTCAATAAAAATTTATTGCTTGGAGCGAACCTCGGCTTTTGCAGAGTCTTTTCGGATTTTAAAGAGCCCTCTTCCGTCCAAATTTCAAAAGACCATTTCTTTTCTCGCTCGATCAGCTTTGTTTTTGGAAAACGCAGACGCCAATTTTTTTCAAACTCGATAAATCTTTGTGCCGTCGCGATCAGGCGATTTTTGTAGGCTGGCCATAACTGCTGATGAAAAACCTTGGTAAAACTTTTCTCATATATTTTTTGTAAGATATTTTCAATTTCAGTGTCAGTATGATTCCATCTTTGGGGCTCCGCAGTCAGTTGCTCAAATAAGTTATGAACTAGATTTCCATAATTGCGGGGATCGATATGCAAATCTAAATCAGGTAAGTCTTTTAATTCAAACAAAGCTTGCGCTGCAAACTTAAAGGGACAATCTAAATAGGCCTCAACCCGACTGGCTGATAAGCTAGGCGCTTCTGGACTTATAAAATTTTTGAAGGTTTCAAAGCCTTCATCCATCTTAATTCGATCAACAACTTGCTTGGCTTCATCAGGATTCAGCGCCCTCAATTTTTGTAAGATATCTTC
>JAYWDA010000251.1:0-2479 GCA_043780105.1 Pseudobdellovibrionaceae bacterium
TACTCGAGGAGAGATAAGCGTGGGACAAAAAGTAAATCCGGTTGGCTTCAGGGTTGGAGTGATCAGAACATGGGATTCTCGTTGGTACGCTAAAGGTCAGCAGTACTTTGATAATTTACATGAAGATATTAAGTTGCGTAAATATTTGAAAGACAAATTAAAGCACGCAGGTGTTGCTAAGATTGAAATTGAACGCGCTCACAAAAAAGTGAAAGTGATTATTTCAACTGCCCGCCCTGGTGTTGTGATTGGTAAAAAAGGGACTGGCATTGACGCTCTGAAGGCAGACGTTCAAAAGCAAGCGCCTACAAACGAAGTTTTCTTGAGCATTCAAGAAGTTCGTAAGCCAGATATGGATGCCCAGCTTGTCGCTGAGAGTATCGCGATGCAGTTAGAAAAACGGATATCTTGGCGTCGTGCTTTGAAAAAAGCGATTGCTGCTGCGATCAAGGGTGGAGTTCGCGGGATAAAGGTTCGCGTTTCTGGCCGATTAGATGGGGCTGAGATTGCTCGTTCTGAGTGGTACAACGAAAAGAGTGTTCCTTTGCATACTCTTCGCGCTGATATCGATTACGGAACTGCAGAAGCTCAGACTGCTTATGGAATTATCGGTTTGAAAGTATGGATCTACAAAGGCGATGTGATGTCTGCCCGCGAGGTTGAGGAGGCTGGCCGTGTTAAGTCCTAAGCGCGTAAAGCACAGAAAACAATTCGTCGGCCGAGCGACAGGGTTTGCTCGTCGAGGAAGTAATTTGGATTTTGGCGAATTCGCCTTGCAGGCTATTGAAGAGGGTCGTTTGACAGCTCGACAATTAGAAGCAGGTCGTATCGCGATCTCAAGAAGCATTAAACGTGGTGGTAAAATTTGGGTTCGAGTTTATCCAGATACACCAGTGACAAAAAAACCAGCTGAGACTCGTATGGGTAGCGGTAAGGGTAATCCAGAATTTTGGATCGCCCGTGTATTGCCAGGAAGAATTCTTTTTGAAATGAATGGTGTGACTCGCGAACAAGCTCTAGAGGCTTTCACTCGCGCCGCTCACAAGCTGCCATTTAAGACTCGTTTCTTGGTTCGGGAGTAGCTATGAAATTTACTGAAATTAAAGATTTATCCGTCGCAGAATTAAAAAAGAAGAGAGCTAATCTTAGCCAAGAGCTTTTCGAAGCTAAGATCAAAAACTCAATGGGCCAACTTGGTAACCCCATCGAAATCCGCAATCTTCGAAAAGATATTGCTCGAATTAACACAGCGATTATTAAGCAGATCGATCGGTAGAGGTAAGGTATGGAAACGCAAGTCGCAAGCAGAGGAAGAAAAATTGAAGTTGTTGGTGAAGTCATCAGCGACAAAATGGATAAAACCATTTCCGTGTTAGTATACCGTATGGTTCGCCATGCAAAATACGGAAAATATCTTCGTCGATCATCAGTATTCAAAGCCCATGATGAAAAAAATGTGGCTAAAACTGGTGATAAAGTAAAAATTTATGAAACTCGTCCATTGAGCAAGACAAAACGTTGGGCTCTGGGCGAAGTTGTTGAAGTGGCTAAGGCCTAGGTGAGGGTGCTATGATTCAAATGCAGACTCGACTCAATGTGGCTGACAACTCTGGTGCGAAAGAAGTTATGTGCATCAAAGTTCTTGGTGGCTCTAAACGAAGATTTGCTTCGATCGGCGATATTATCATCGTTTCAATCAAAGAGGCACTTCCGAATGCTAAAGTAAAAAAAGGTGATGTGGCTAAGGCGGTCGTTGTTCGTACCGTTCATAAGCTACGCCGCCCAGATGGTTCGTATATTAGATTTGATGATAACTCAGCGGTTTTAATCAACGCTGCAAAAGAACCCATTGGGACCCGTATTTTTGGTCCGGTGGCTCGTGAGCTCAGAGCAAAACAGTTTGTGAAAATTGTTTCTTTAGCTCCAGAAGTACTGTGAGAGGTCGACCGTGAATCGTTTGCAAGATAGATATCAAAAAGAAATTGCTCCAGATCTGATGAAGTCATTGGCTAAGAAAAACCCAATGGAAGTTCCAAGATTGGAAAAAATTGTGATTAGCGTTTGCACTAGTGAAGCTGTTCAAAACCCAAAAGTTTTGAATCAAGTTGTTGATGAAATTTCATCAATCACAGGTCAAAAAGCGGTTATCACGAAAGCCAAAAAAGCGATCTCTAACTTTAAGTTAAGAGAAGGCATTCCTTTGGGTGTTCGCGTGACTTTGCGTCGTGAGAAAATGTGGTCTTTTTTAGATCGCTTAAATTCTTTAGCGCTTCCTCGAGTCCGTGACTTCCGTGGATTACCAAGCAAAGGATTTGATGGTCGTGGAAACTACAACATGGGCTTGAAAGAGCAAATCGTGTTTCCAGAAATCAACTTTGACAAAGTTGAAAAAACTCGTGGAATGAATATTACAATTTGTACAACTGCAAACACTGACTCTGATGGTAAGGCCTTGCTTGAAGCATTGGGCATGCCATTC
>JAYWDA010000252.1:0-1822 GCA_043780105.1 Pseudobdellovibrionaceae bacterium
GTCCAAAAATCACAGATCCAAGTCCGCATCCTGCCGTTCCATACCCTTGTCCTGTAAACTGATCATGCAAAGACTTTGTTTTTTCTGCTTGGGCACTGAATCCCATGCAAAACACCGCTCCCGCGATAAAAATTGATTTTTTCATTAAAACCTCCGTTTAGAAAAATCAGATCGTTAACCGTATGCTAGATTGTTGTTCCACATTTTCAACGAGATTTGAGGACGAACCGCATTAAGACGGCCAGGTCAGCTTTTCTTTAGGAAACTCAATCCAAGTTTCATTGCCTGGAAAATCAGCAGGTCGAGGCTCAGTTTGCCCCGAGGCTTTCAGGTATCCCGTCAGCGCACAAATAAACGCTTCGAACGCGTGGTTGTTTTCAACCATCAGTCGCTGATCCTGCTCATAAAGAAAAGCTAATTTGTGAAGGCTTAACTGTTGAATAATAATCTTTCGACTCTCATTGCCACTGGTTGCATGACGGTGATAGCGCAAATGGGTTTTTCCAATATTCAATGCCCTACCAATGCGCCAGATTGAAAGTTTTGGAAAGACCTCAATACTTGGAAGCTTTAATCTTCTTTCAATAAAGGCCGCCCGTGCTAATAAGGGAGCTAAATTAGCCCCCAGCGCAGGCCCCACATTCATGGGCTCTTCAATTTTATTTTTTAAATACATTTCGACAGGCCGCTCAGTGTAGGGCGTAAAAAGTTTCTTTGGTTTTTTCTGTTTTTGTTCTTCTTGATTGCGCTGTCGCATCCACTGAATGTGTTCCACTTGGCAGGCCTCGTATCCAGGGCACGGCAAATCACAGCGATTGCAAAAAGGTTGGACCCACGGCACGTCCCACGCCACCGATTCGACCTTACCTTTATAACTTTCGATGATTTCGTGAATCTTTAAGTCAGCCGAGATTTGAGCTTCGCTTTTAATTCTCTCAAACATATTAGACAAAAAAAGTTTATTAAATTTAGGAAAATATTCAATCACGGCCACACAGGCTTTATCGGCCTTTCCCCCACTTAAGGAAACACCGATAAATCTTTGCACTTCCCCAGTGAAATTTACAAGGGATCGATTAAAGTTGCGTTCATCACTTGAAAGCCGGCCTTTTGACATTCTTCAGCTACTTTCTGCTTTTGCTCTGGAGCCCAGACTAACACGCAACCCCCACCGCCGGCTCCACAAATTTTTGCAACCGACTGGTGATTGGCTGAAATGTTGCGAAGCTTTTCAATTTCGGGCGAGGTGAACGCCGGAGTCAACTGCACTCGCGCTTGATATTCCAGCTTGAAAAGTTCTGACAGCTCTGAATATTGTTTCTTAGCAATGATTTGAACCATTTGCGCAGAAACTTTTTGCAGATCCTTCAGAGCCGATAACACCCTATGATCTTGGCCGACAGCTGATTTTAAAACTTCAAAATTGTTCAATCCTGAATGATGGCTACGACCGGTATAGATCAGTAAAAAAGCATCTTGGATCCACTTTTCTTTGACGGGCTTTACTTCCTGGGTGATTCCATCAGCACTGTAACTTAAAATATTCATGCCACCCGAAGCGGCCGGATAATAATCTTGAGTTCCCGTTGGCGTTGATAAAATTTGTGCTTCTAAGTTATGAGCCACATGCACCATCTGATGCACGGAGGTCCACTGCCGATTCATCATTTGCGAAAAAGCTTTCAGTAATGAAATCATTAGACTTGAGCTTCCCCCTAAACCCCCGCCCACAGGACTTTCAGAGCGAGTTTTTAAGACGAACCCTTGCTGAGGTTGAAAATATGCAATCAAACATTGAAACAACTTTAATTTTGGATCTGTG
>JAYWDA010000253.1:0-1642 GCA_043780105.1 Pseudobdellovibrionaceae bacterium
AGTTTATCTAATATTTCGACTCCGCTACGGAGTTATGTTCACTAAGGTGCCCAATCTTCTTCAGATCCACCCAATTATTGTGTTCGCCATAGAGCCCTAAAGTTTTATTAGTAATAGACCTGTTGTCGAAGTTATCGACAGTCTAAACTCTTTTTCAAAAGACCCTGAATTTACCCTATCACTCAGCACTTTGCTTTACATTGAAGCCCTATGACAATTCGTTTGTTTTCAATTATCTACATCCTCTTTGCTGGCGCTTGGGCTTCGGCTCAAACTCCCTCTGTGACGCTCAAGCCAGAGGTTCGTATCGGCCAAGGAAATTTTCCTGATCGCCTTCCTCGTGAAATTCGCGACTCTGAAATTTACTCACCAAAATCGGCCCGGTTTTCAGCTGATGGAAAAAAACTTTACATCAACTCTCTTGAGGGTGGAAAAACCGTCATTTATTCATGGCCAGAATTAAAAAAATTAAAATCAATCTCGCATCGGTTCACCTCTAAAAATGCCGCTTTGTTTTTTGGTGAAAGTACAGCTTTTGGTTACCCGTATTTTAAATCGCCTCCTTCGGGCAATCCAAATCAATTTATGGGGAAGCCCGTTGAAAGCGAACTTTCTGCGGATGGGAAATATCTTTGGGTGCCCTATTACCGCAGGGATTGGGATGTCTCAGCGCAATCTCCTTCTGCAGTTGCGATTATTGATACAAGCACTGATCAAATCGTGCGCGTGATGCCGACAGGACCAATTCCAAAATATGTTGTGGCTTCACCCGACGGTCGCTACATGGCCATCATTCATTGGGGAGACAACACAGTCGCACTGATTGATGTTTCTAGTGGCGATCCGGCTCGCTATCAATACGTCGCCCATATGACAGTGGAAAATCAGTTAGATCAAGGCCCGCTGGATGGCACTGACCGCGATGATACGTGTGGTTTTTGTTTGCGTGGCAGTATTTTTTCTCCTGACAGTCAGTACTTGATTGTAGGAAGAATGGGAAAAGGCGGCATCGCGGGATTTCATGTTCCATCCCGCCGCTATTTAGGATCTATTATGAATGTCGCTTCAACACCAAGGCACTTAGTTCTTGCACCTGATAATGATACTTTGTTTGTTAGTTCAAATTGGGCTGGAGCGGTGTCGAAAACTAGTTTACAAAAAGTGATCACAAGTCTTGAAAACGCTCAAGGTCGCAGAGTTCCTGGTCCCGCTTGGAAATCGGCAGCGATTGGCAAGGGCGCAAGGACTTTGGCGCTTTCCCCTGACGGAAAGCTTATTTTTGTGGCCATGAATGATTCGGCCGAAGTTGTTACTTTAGATTCACGCAGTCTTACCGTCCTCAACCGAATGCCAGTGGATCCTTATTCTGTGGGGCTTGCTGTTTCTCCAGATGGCCAAGCGGTTGTTGTCACAAGCCAAGGTCATTCGGGCCACGGTGGGAATTCTGTGAACATATTCTCAGTTCATATAAATCAAAATAATTCAGAAATTTTAATTCAAGGCTTGAACTAATTTATTTTTGCGGGTTTGAAACCAAGTGAATGCCGTCGTCTTCGACAGTGATTAATCTTTTTTTATAAAGTCCACCCAAGGCAATTTTATATTTTTTCTTACTGACACCAAAAAGCTGATAAATTTTTTC
>JAYWDA010000254.1:0-2309 GCA_043780105.1 Pseudobdellovibrionaceae bacterium
CTCCACCACCGCCATTGCCAAAAGAGCTTCCACCGGCTGAGGCTAAAAAGACAAATGTGACGGAAGTAAAAACTCCGGCACCTAAAAAATCGTTTCAAACTGAAAAGGTAACCGCTAAAGAAACAAAGGCTTCAGCACCGTCGGTAAAAAATTCGACGAAGGCTGAAAAAAACCGGGCTGGTTTAAATTCTCCGGCTCCAGTGACCAATGTGAACTCAGTCGGTTTACTTGGGAAGCTTGGGGGCGGAAAGAAAACAGGCGAAAAAGTTTCGGCTGATCTTATTGTTAATAAGGGAGTTGTTTCAGATACAGCGACCGGTGAATCTGGAAAGATTGTTGTGTCGCAACCACCAGCCGGAGAAATTGGCCGGGGCCGGGGCGGCAGTACCAAAGGCGATAACTCTCTAGCGGGTGCTTCAACAACGTTGCGGAATAACGGCGTTACCGATGACAACAGTGTCGGTGCCTTGGGCATGACTGGTGGAAAAAGTAAATACTCAGCAGGAATGAAATTGGGCGGAGGCGAAGGTGCTTCAGGCGGCTCAGCCAGCGGTCTCAGCGGCGATGGAAACATGGAAGTGGCTGGCGGCTTAGATAAAGAAGCTGTTCGAAAAGCCTTAGCAGAAAATCGTAGGGCCATTAAGACCTGCTACGAAACGGCTTTGTTATCGCGAAAAGATTTAGAAGGACGGATCACCTTAAGATGGAAAATCACTCCTAAGGGGCCGGTTGAAACAATTGCCGTGCAATCTAGTAACGTCAATTTACCTTCTTTAGAAAACTGTGTTCAGAAAGTGGTTAAGAATATTGTTTTCCCGCAAGCGCCGAATCACTTACCAACAACAGTTATTTATCCGTTTGTTTTCCAAGGGAAGAAATAATTAGAACAGGACACTCTCGGGCAGTCCCATCCGAGACGCGATGACTCGAACAATCTCGGAAGCGGTCTCTTCAAGAGCCCGCTCTGTGACATTAAAAACAGGCCAGCGCCGATTTTCTTTATAAATTCTTTCAGCGTATTCGATCTCTTTGTGAATATGGGAAAGGGACGCATACTCACCGCCAGGATCCTGGCCGAATTTTTCCAACCGATTTTTGCGAATCCTTTGTAAAGACTCCATATCAATAATAAGTCCCACGACTTTTCGTTGATCCACTTTTGCTAATTCGCTCGGTAGCGGAGTATTTAGCACCAAGGGAACATTGGCCACTTTCCAGCCTTTGTGGGATAGAAAAATCGACAAGGGTGTTTTGCTGGTGCGGCTGATGCCGACTAAAATAATATCGGCCTTATCTAAATCGTTCAGCGTTTTTCCATCGTCGTGTTTGACGGTAAATTCGATGGCTTCAATGCGTTTAAAATAAAGATCATCAACGACACGTAAGGCTCCGACCGTATTTTCTGAGAGCACTCCAAAAAAAGCATCAAGTGTGTTCAGCAGGGGATCTAATAAATCAATATAGGGAATGCCTTTGGCAGCCGAAAGATCTTTCAGTTTCACTCGTAACTGAGTGCTGGCCACGGTGTACGCGATCATCCCACGTTTTTGAAAGCATTCTTCAATCAAGCTTTCAGCCTGATTTTCAGTCCTGACATTTTTACAACGGATAATATTCACATCTTTTTGCGGGTATTGCACAAGGGCTGCGCGGATCATCGTGGCCGCAGTCTCGCCGGTGCTATCGGAGATAATATAAATTGTGTAATTGTTTTCGCTCATGCAAAGGCTTTCAATATTTCTTGATGAATCTCATTGATATGATTTTTAAGCCAAGGCCCTGCAAGCCTTGTCATCACAAGAAAGCTGACTTGATCATGTGGTCTTAATAAAAAAGCGGTCAAACCTTCGGGATGTCTGATTTTTTGATCGATTCCCAACTGTTTTAAAAAGGGAATGGCCGGTGCTTTGACGATTTGTAAAGGCGTGATTTGCGGACCGCCTTTGACTTCCATGGCCTGATCCAGCAAAGGATTCATGCGACCTTCTTCAAAATAAGCCTGAGCCTTCCAATTTACATTTTCTTTTTCTAAAAGAATTCCGACATCAAAAAAAATCGCTAAGCGTGAAAAAAGAATGATGGTTCGATCTTCCAGATCTTCTGGCAATTCTCTGGAAAGAGTCTGAATCAACTTGGGTTCATGATGAGGCTCAAAAGGCACTTTTGCTGTTTGCGAAGAAGTGTTTTCTAAGTCCATGACAAGGACTGATTCAATCTTTTGTTCGAGCTTGGTTAATCGGCGTTTTAGGCCCTGACTCCACTTTTCCATATTGCTATTGTCACCGTTTTTAGTTCAAGAGATCAAGAAC
>JAYWDA010000255.1:0-1600 GCA_043780105.1 Pseudobdellovibrionaceae bacterium
AACAGATATTGCGATTTTGATCGATGCTATGAATAAGTATTTTTCTTCAGAAGTTGAATATGTTCGCTCGATCGGTGACTACCAAATTGCACTGAACGAATGGGCGGCGGCTCGCGATGAACTCATCCCCAATAATAAGGAGGACAAATGAAAAAATTAACTCTGGCCCTTTACGGAATCCTAGCTCTTCAGCTGATGTCCTGCGCGTTTGATAGAAAAGACGTCCGTGATGAACAGGATCAAACGGTAAACGAAGAAAAATCCCGCAAAGACGAAGAGATTATTGCGATCTCTGGGACCTACGAAGGTTATTTGACCATCAATGAAAAGCCTTATGAAATTATAATGACCGTCAGCTTGGAGCCCAACAGCGATCCAAAATCGACGGATTCTTTAGTTACGGCTCGAGTGAAGCGCACCGACACCATTTTGCCTTATGATTCTTATTTATCAGGAACTTATATTCCTCACGGAGCGCTTCAGTTAAGAAATCTGAAGTCCTCAGTTAGTATCTATGAGACCTCTAGCATTTATGCACGGGCCCAAGGCGATCACCTATTGGGAAACCTCAGTCAAGCCGGTGGAGTCTTAGGCACTTTTGATGTGACCCGTAGCAACCGTTCCCCTAACTTAGACCTTATCGGACCTTGTGACTCTTTTTATAAAACTGTGCGCACCAAAGTTGAGCAACTGACTGGAACTTACGAATTCACTCGTCGTCCGATCGGTTGGGCTCCGTACACAACAGATCTTAATATTCAATCCTTCCGAAATCTTTCGATGAAAGCCGTGCACTCAGATGCAAAAGCTGGTCTTAGTTCAACCCTCGATGTTATTTACGTCTCTTATGTCGGACGTGGCCTTCTTTACTTAAATACAGCGAGCGGCAGCACCGAAAAAGAAATTTTAAGTGTTGAGCTGGAACGACAAGAAGGTCAGCCTGTTTTACTAAAAGGAAATTTTAGCACAAACACCGGCCGACAAGGCACGGCTGTCATTGAGAAAACTTCCGATGCTCCCTCTTACTGCCCTGCCGAGCCAAAGAAGCCTTCAAAAAACTAAAATCTTAATAATTCATCAGCTTTGACTTAAAAAACCTGGACGACAGTCCGGGTTTTTTACTTTTAGCCCATGGCGACCGATACGTAAAAGCGAGGTTCATTTTGGATTTTACAACCCTTGATCATTTTTACGATGCCTTAGCCGCCCTAGATAGTGACGGCACCATCGTTTATTGCAATGAATCTTTTGCGCAAATCGTGGGCCTGTCTGAGCATCGGATTATTGGCAAAGTCCCGCTGACAAAATTATTTTTAGAATTTGATGGAAAGCCAGTGGACCCCAAAGACCTTATCACCCAAGAACCTACCAACTCACGAGTGGTTCAGTTTAAAACAAAATCTAATGACCAAGGCCTTGGACAGTACTCGCTGATTCCTATTCTGCACGAAGGCAAAACTCACATCCTTTTTGTCATGCGCGATTTGACCTTAGAAGATCAGCTTAAAACAAAATACAAAAAAGAAATGGATTCCAAAGATCGTAAAATCGAAGAAATGAAGTCCTTAAATTATCTTTTACAAAAAACTCGCTTGGTGCG
>JAYWDA010000256.1:0-3162 GCA_043780105.1 Pseudobdellovibrionaceae bacterium
AAAATCAAACCAGAAGCTCAGCCGGTTGTCCGGGGCTTTTTTGTTAAAGGTCTAGGTACCTTGTCCACGCAAAACCCACTGTTTTTAGAAAGATCCCACCCTAGCCGCTCTTAGACTTACTGGAACTATTTTTTTGCAGGCTTGCCGTCGTCTAAATTAGCTTCACCTTCAATATTGATGGTCACTTCGTCACTGACAGCAACGCCACCTTTATCTAAAGCTTTATTCCAAGCAAGTCCCCAGTCTTTACGATTTACTTTTGTCGAAGCAGAAAATCCAACTTTTTTTACACCCATAAATTCGACTTCACCGTTGTTGGTCACATCCAAAGTCACAGGTAAAGTTTTATCCCGCATTGTTAACATGCCTTTGACCTTGGTTATTTTTCCATCCGGAGTGAGCTCGGCTTTTTGACTTTTAAAAATCAATTTTGGATATTTTTTAGCATCAAAAAAATCGCCGCCCTTTAAATGAGCGTCACGATCAGCAACACCAGTTTCAATGGATTCTGTATCAATTATGACATCGATATCTTTGACTTCTTTTTTTGCAGAATCGTAGTTGAACTTTCCATCGAATTTTTTGAAGTCACCTTTGACATTGCTGACCATCAAATGCTTTACGGAAAATCCTATTTGCGAATGGGCTGGGTCCAGTTTGTAGGTAGCAGCTTGTGTGGTAGCCGCGAAAAGAAACATCAATGCAAAAACTTTCATGCGAACTCCTTTGAGTGGTTAAGAGTCTGTCATTATCTAGATTGAAAATAAAAAGATCAAGACCAGCTAAGTCTGTCTTTACACATTACATAAGGATGTTTAAACTTTGTTCTAGCCATGCATAAAAAAAAATTAGGTCTTGTCTTATCAGGAGGCGGCGCGCGCGGAGCATACCAAGTTGGTGTAATGTCAGCGATGTCCGAGATTTTACAGAAAGCCAGCCTTGAATTTAAAATTGATATTTTTTCAGGTGTCAGTGCTGGTGCCATTAATGCTTCAGCACTAGCCGCTGGAAGTCATGACCTTCATGAGGGATGTCGGAAGCTAGTCGAGCTGTGGAGTCGCCTTCGCAGTGAAGATGTTTTTTATACCGATGCCGTTAATTTAGGAAAAATTGGTTTAAAGTGGATGGGTGAGCTTTCTTTGGGTGGACTGACAGGCTCCAGTCCTGGTCGCGCTCTTTTAGACACCGAGCCTTTAAAAATTCTTTTAGAAAAAAATCTTAATTACGCACAGATCGAAAAAAATCTTAAAGAAAAACATTACTCAGCTTTAGCGATCACAGCTGTGGATTACCAGACTTCGAATTCAATTACTTTTGTTCAAGGCCAGGACGATCTCCCGACTTGGAGCAAGGCTCGTAAGATCAGCGAGAAAGCCCATATCACGGCCGATCATATTATGGCGTCATCGGCTATCCCCATGCTTTTTCCCCCTGTTAAAGTAGATCGCAGATGGTTTGGTGATGGTTGCGTTCGAAACACCCACCCCTGTGCCCCTAGCATTTATTTGGGAGCCGAAAAGTTAATGGTCATTGGCGTTCGCAAACAGGGAAATTCCATTTACGAAGAAAGCCTTTTGCAAAACGATAAAGCACCCAGCGTGGCACGAGTGATCAATGTTATTTTAAATGCTGTTCTTTTAGATGGGATCGAGCTGGACGTCGAGCGCCTGGAGCGAGTGAATGAATTTATTCGAAAAGTTCCAAGCCCTCATCAAGGGCATTTGAATTACAAACCTGTCGATTATCTTTGGATTTCTCCGTCTGCAGATTTAGGCGAAATTGCTGCTAGAAAATCAGCTAAGCTTCCCCGTTTGATCAGATATTTAATTAAAGGCTTAGGAACTTTGGAAGAAGCCAGCGAAATAGTTAGCTATTTACTCTTTGACCCGTCTTATTGCAGCCAACTGATTGAGCTTGGTTTTAAAGATGCGATGAAACAAAAAGACCAAATCCTTCAGTTTTATTCGAGCTAAATTTCGATTTGAATTCCAACTTCAATAACCTGATTAGGAGGAATTCTAAAAAAGGCCGTCGGCCGTTGAGCATTTCTAGACATCAACGCAAAAAGCCGTTCGCGCCAAATCCACATGCCAGGAGTATTGCTAGGAAGAATCGTTTCTCGGCCTAAGACAAAGGTTGTTTCATTCACATTAAAATGGATGTCTTGGTTCCGACAGGCCTCAAGAATATGTTTCATCTTTGGAATTTCCATAAACCCGTAATAAACCATGATCCTATAAAAATTTGGGATGATTTCTTGAATTGAAACGCGCTTTTCTTTATTTACCGAAGGAACTTCTTTGGTGATGATCGTTAGAATTGCGACTCGTTCATGCAATACCTTATTATGTTTTAGATTATGAAGAAGCGGCACAGGAACACCCCAAGGATCGCCCGCCAAATACATCGCTGTTCCTGACACTCTTAAAGGAGGGTCGCGCAAAAGTTTTGCACAAAATTCTTCAATAGAGACGGAACGTTCTTTCAATCGATGATAAAGAATTTTTCGGCCTTTATTCCACGTTGTCATCAGCAGGTAAATCAAAGCACCAATCAGGAGCGGCACCCAGCCACCATGTTCAACCTTAATAATATTGGAACCGAAAAAAGCCATATCAATGATCGCAAAGAAACTGAAAATAGGCACCGCTTGCAACCAATTCCATTTCCATTTTCGTTGCGCTACAATCAAAGCAAGGATCGTCGTGATGACCATGGTGCCCGTGACGGCGATGCCGTAAGCAGCCGCTAAATTGCTGGACGTTTTAAAAGTAAGTACTAACCAAATCACTCCTACGAATAAGGCCCAGTTCATAAATGGAATATAAATTTGACCAATCTCACGACGAGAAGTGTGAATGATGGAAAGCCTTGGCCAGAAACCCAATTGAATCGCCTGCCGCGTGATAGAAAAAACTCCAGAGATTAAAGCTTGCGAAGCAATCACTGTTGCCAAAGTTGATAAGATCACAAGAGGCAGCAGACCCCAACTGGGAGCTAACATAAAAAATGGATTTGAAATGGCCTCTGGACTTTTAATGAGTAAAGCGCCTTGACCAAAATAATTTAAGATCAGCGCCGGAAACACGACGATGAACCAAGCGCGACGAATAGGTGATTTTCCAAAATGCCCCATATCTGCATACAAAGCCTCTGCTCCCG
>JAYWDA010000257.1:0-5768 GCA_043780105.1 Pseudobdellovibrionaceae bacterium
TTTAAACGCCAGTAAGTCGGCGGTCAAAATTCAACTGGGTTCTGATTTAACAAAAGGTCTTGGCGCTGGTGCCAATCCTGATATCGGTCGCAGAGCAGCGATTGAATCTTATCAACAAATTGTTGAAAAATTAGAAGGCGCTGACATGGTTTTTGTCACTGCTGGAATGGGCGGCGGCACAGGAACTGGCGGAGCTCCTATTGTTGCAAAAATTGCCCGTGAATTAGGTGCTTTAACAATTGGTGTTGTGACGAAGCCTTTTATGTTTGAGGGAAAACGCAGATCTAAGCACGCCGAAGATGGTCTTCGCGAGCTGAAAGAAAACGTCGACACCTTGATTGTAATTCCAAATCAAAAATTACTTGCGATCGCAGCCGAAAGGACTCCGCTTTTAGAAACTTTTAAAAAAGCAGATGAAGTTTTATTGCAAGCGGTGAAGGGAATCTCAGACCTGATTAACATTCGTGGTCTGATCAATTTGGATTTCGCAGATATCAGAACAGTGATGAAAGAAAAGGGCCTTGCCATTATGGGCACAGGCGTTGGTAAGGGTGAAAATCGCGCCGTTGAAGCAGCGACCGCAGCCATTTCTTCTCCACTTTTAGAAAATATTAAAATTGATGGAGCGACGGGCATTATCATCAATGTTTCCGGCGGATCTGATTTAAGTCTGTATGAAGTGAATGAGGCTTCGACATTGATCACAGAAGCGGCTCATGAAGATGCTGAAATTATTTTCGGTGCTGTGATAGATGATTCTTTGGGTGATGAAATCCGCGTGACAGTGATTGCGACAGGATTTTTCCAAGAAGATCGTCGGCAACTAAAAGATGCGATGTCAGAAATGCAAAGCTTTTTAAATCCGAACGGACAAGCGATGCAATTCACAATGCCGCCGCTGCCTCCAGTTCCAAGCCATTCTCAGTCCGTCGAAATTCCTGCCTACATGAGACCAGCTCAGCCTCCGGTGCAAGCACCAATGCCGCAAGCGCCGCAATATCAGCCGGAATCTTATATGGTGGCGCCGTCGATTCCTCCTCTGACAACTGTTCAACATACCGTGAATCACTTTACTCAAGAACACACACAAATGGTTGAAGCTCCTCGGATGGCGCCGCCAATGCCACAGCCAGTGCCGCCGCCGATGATGGCCCGAGAAGAAATCGCCACACCGATTGCGCCCTTGGAAGTGAATCCATTAACAGCCCGAGATATGTTAATGGCCAAAATGAAAGCTTTTAAAGAAAGCCAAGATATCCAATCAAAGCATGCTCAGCCCGAGCAACTGTCTTTAAACATGGAAATTGAGCAACAAGGCTTAGAAGAAGCGCGCCGTATGGCTCGCGAAGTTCTTTCGTCACCTTTTGCCAATCAAAATTTGGAAGTTCCAGCATTTATTCGCAAAAAGCAGAATTTTGATATAAATAAAGAGTAGTGGAAGCCTACTTTTTATCCGATATTCATTTAAAATCGGTTGATGAGCGCAATGGGAAAGCCCTGTTGCGCTTTTTCAATTCATTGATCGAACAAAAAAAAACTAAAGAAAAATTAGACGAGGTTCACCTTTTTTTATTGGGTGATATTTTTGACTGGTGGCTCAGTGATCACCAAGTATTTATCGACAAATTTTTTCCTGTGATCGAGCCCATTCAAAAGCTGATTAAAATGGGCGTAAAAGTTTATTTTTTTGAAGGTAATCATGACCTTCATATTCATCCCTATTGGGCGGGCCAGCTGGGCGCTCAGGTCTTTACAGAACCTCAATATTTTAAATTGGGAAAATGGAATGTGCGCTGCGAACATGGCGACCTCATTAATTTAGAAGATAAAAATTATTTACGAATGCGAGCCCTTTTCCGCCATCCATGGGTTGAGACCCTGGGTCATAAACTTCCGGGAGCTATGTGGGAGAAAATTGGACTTTTTCTCAGCCATAAAAGTCGCAAGTTTAGTGCCGCCCACTGTGAAGATAAAGAAAAAAAGATCATTCAAATGATCCATCATCACGCCGAGCGAGCCTTTCAAGAAACCCCTTTTGATTTTATTATCACAGGTCATATGCATGTTCGTGATGAATATTATTTTGGTACTATGGAAAATAAAACCGGTTCCATAAACTTAGGCAGTTGGTTTGGTGACATTAAGGTTCTGAAACTATCAGATGAGGGTCCACAATGGTTGACGATCAACTCTTAGAAGAAAAAACAGTCGACTCCCAAACCGTCTTTCAAGGTCGATTTTTAAAAATCATGCGCGATCGTGTGATTAATTATGACGGCAAAGAATATGTTCGGGAGTACATTCATCATTCCGGCGCCGCGATGATCATTCCTTTGACTGACACCGGTCATGTGATTTTAGAACGCCAATTCCGGTACGCCATGAAACAAGTCTTTTGGGAATTTCCAGCGGGAAAAACCGATCCTGGTGAGGAATCTTTACTGACGGCACAGAGAGAGCTGAAAGAAGAAACAGGCTATACAGCCGGGCGGTGGACTTTTCTAACAAAGATCCATCCCGTCATCGGTTACTCTAACGAATGGATTGATATTTATTTAGCGCAAGATTTAACACCTGGAAAACCGCAACTGGATCACGGCGAACGTTTGCATGTTGTGCAGATGACACCGGAAGAATTAATGGAAAAGGTTCGAAGCGGGCAGGTCACGGATGTAAAAACCCAGATTGCGTGTTTTTGGCTAGAAAAAATTCTTAATAAGACGTGGCGACCATGATTTTTAAGGCTTACAAAAGAGCCTTCCAATCTTTACTGGATTTAATGGTTTTATTTTTGTTAGCAGCTCCCCTTTTACTGGCGACCATTTGTATCATTTTATTATTAATTCTTTTTTGGGCGACATGGACCAACTTTTTGATTTCGACAAACTCTTTTCAATGGCTCAGCGAAAATATCGGGGATAATTTTTTTCTAAGCTCGATCAAATTTATTTTGATCTTACTTGCGACTGTCTTTATTTTTGGCCCTCTTTGGTATGTGGCCTGCATTCTATTGATTTCAGTTTTTTTAATTCCTGTGATTCTTCCTTACTTGCAAAAAAAGTTTTATCCAGATTTGCAAAAGATAAAAGGCGGTCATTTTTTCGAAAGCCTTAAAAATGTGACTAAAACGACTTCCATTTATCTTTTATTTTTAGCTTTGACGGTGCCCTTTTGGATGTTCACCCCCATCGGGCCATTGATCAGCGTGATCGCCACGGCCTATTTAAATAAAAATATTTTTCTTTATGATGTTCTGCAAGACTATGCTTCTGAAAAGGAGTGCGTGGATTTCAAAACTGCGAACCCTTGGCAAAGTTGGAGTCTTGGAATTTCGACAGCAATGATTTCTTGGGTGCCCATCATTAATTTTTTAGCGCCGTCGCTGACGACGCTTATTTTTATTCAATTTTACTTAGGTTCTTTGCAAGAAAAAAGAAAATTAGAAAGTCCAATTGTACTCTAAGACCTGGCCACGGAGGTAACGATTGTTATCACCTGCAAAAAGGACTGAGTTATTAGTCGAAGTTAAAACTACGGTCATTCTCTCATTGATTCGGTATCCGAGACCGTAAAGGATCCCAAGACCTAGATAATGACTTTCAACATCTTGATAAAAAGAGCCTAAAAGATCGGTTCCAATTTCGAAAAATAATCCAAAACCAAAAGTATAGTGAGCTCGAGTGTCTATCCGGTAATACCATGGGATGCCCCAGCCTGGACGGGGATTTAGTTTTTCGCTGTTGGTTCCCATAATAGATGCGCCAAATTGGTAACTGAAGGTGTTTATCGCTTGAGTGGAGTAACCACCACTAACGCCGGCCAGTTCAATCGTCCCTTCGGTATCCGAAATCGAGGTGCCATTTTTAATATTTTTGTAATCTAGGTTTAACCTTGCGCCAACGACGCTTAAAAAATATCCGGCCTCAGCAGCGGGGCTGAGAAAGCAAATCAAGATGAGGAAGAGAAAGTATTTTTTCATAGTTGGCGGCCTCAGCTCTATCATAACACAACGGCACAGAATGGTCAGGGCTCAGGCGCAGAACTAGGTACATAGTCCAGTCTTTTTCCGAAGATATTTGTTGAAATTGGTCCAGCATTCAGTTATCCGTCTTGGCACTATGAATATTAGAAACTTTGTCGACACTCAATATAAGCATTTCAACGCGGCTGCCTTACGTGACGCTGCTGTTGGATACGAAAAACTTCTTTCTTCAGGCGGCCAAATGTTTGTGGCTCTTGGAGGTGCGATGAGCACAGCTGAGCTTGGTAAAAGCTTAGCCGAAATGATCCGCCAAGGAAAAGTCCATGCGATCAGTTGCACGGGTGCTAACTTGGAAGAAGATATCTTTAACCTTGTCGCGCACAAGCATTACAAACGCTTACCTGAGTACAGGGATTTAACCGCACAAGACGAAAAAGATCTGCTGGACAGCGGACTCAAGCGAGTGACTGACACTTGTATTCCTGAAGGCGAAGCGGTTCGTCGAATTGAAGGTTCGGTGATGGATTTGTGGTTAGCCGCTGATAAAGCCGGCGAAGCGTACTTCCCTCACCAATACTTTTATAAAATCTTACTTTCTGGCGAATTAAAAAAATATTACGAGATTGATCCTAAAGACAGCTGGATGCTTGCCGCGGCTGAAAAGAATCTACCGATTTTTGTTCCGGGCTGGGAAGATTCATCGATTGGAAATATTTTTGCGGCTCGAGTTTATGATAAAACAATCAAGAACCCGCACACCGTGCGTTCGGGTGTTGAGTATTTTACGGAAATGTTTTCGTGGTATCCCGACACAGTCAAAAAAGGTCCGATTGGCTTTTTCCAAGTGGCGGGCGGCATTGCGGGAGATTTTCCCATCTGTGTTGTTCCTACGTTAATTCAAGATTTAAATCAGCCAGACACTCCGTTGTGGGCATACTTTTGTCAGATTTCTGACTCAACAACCAGCTATGGCTCATATTCTGGTGCGGTTCCCAATGAGAAGATAACATGGGCAAAACTCGGGGTTGAGACTCCTAAATACGTGATCGAGTCTGATGCAACCATCGTAGTGCCATTGATTTTTGGATACTTGTTAGGTTGGTAAGATCAGAAGAATAAATTAAGCATAAACAAAAAAAGGGCTCTGATGAATGAGCCCTTTTTTATGGCAATCACAGAGCTAGTTACAGCGACGCCATTGCAAATGATAAATCACAGCGGTTGAAACGTCGGCACTATCAAGACTTGAAATCACTGGGTCATATTGCTGGTTCGTTTGAACACTTGCGGCTGAATTCACTCTTAGGGTGACACTTTGTCCACAGGGCGCCCACACGATGGTTCGTGCTAGCAGTTCATCAGTCAAAGTAAACTCCTGGTTCTGAGGACCTGTAAAGTATCTTTGAATTTTGGGACCTCTTACGCCAGCCCAAAAATATTCTGCGGAAAAGCGGCCATAAGCGCCTGCTGGAATTGTGTTGGCGCCGCGATAATCAACTTTAAAAACGGCGACACTGTATCCTTGCGGAACCTGGACGGGAATGGCTAATGCACAAGCCTTTCGATCATAACTTTTGCCAGTGTTGCCGCCCGCTTCTGCAACGTAACTGTCAAATAAAAGCGAAAGTGTGTCTTGGTTCGGCGATAGAATAGTCGCAACTGTTCCTGCGGGGCAACCGCTACCTCCATAACTTGGTGTTCCTAATTTTAAGCCGTCCGCAAAAGCGTGGCTGGCCATCATCATGCTGACTAATAAAAAAACTTTCATAAATCCTCCTTGTTAGAT
>JAYWDA010000258.1:0-1901 GCA_043780105.1 Pseudobdellovibrionaceae bacterium
TAGAACAAGAAAAGCGCGTCAGCCAAATTGCTTTTGAATGGAAAACAAATCCACCTTTGCAAAAAACAGCACCTTTAGTATTAAAAGACGCGCAACAAAAAATCATCGCTGTGCAGGCTGAAGTGATTTTAAAAGCTAATGACAATCAAGTGTCAGATCAAGAAAGACTTCTGTGGAACGGTCTTAAATTCAGAATCAAAGGTTTACTTATGACGATTGAATGGGTCGATTAAGAAGCCTGAGTGAGCGGCAAGTTTTGCCATTTCGGAAGCCTGATCACAAAACAAGTATTGGGACAATTATTATCAATTTCAAGCTGACCACCGTGATCTCTTATAATTCCCATCGAAATACTTAAACCTAAACCAGTTCCGGTGCCCACATCTTTAGTGGTAAAAAAGGGTTGAAATATTTTTTCCTGAATCAATAGAGGAATCCCTTTTCCAGAATCTGTAATTCTTAGCTCAACGCTCTCATTTCTTTCAATGACTTCAAGCCGAATCCACGGATCGGGTGTTCCAGAAACGGCATCACTCGCATTATGTAAAAGATTAAGTAAAACTTGTGCGATTTGAACACTTCGTGCTGCTAAGGTCACATTTTCTAAAGCCTGATTTCTAAAAAATTTAACCTGCTGACTTTTAAATCGTTCTTCACAAAGACTTAAGGTGTCTTCGATCACAGATTCAATAGAGATATCTTCAAAAATATCACCAGCCCCTTCGCGCGAAAAACTACGAAGACCTTTGACGATTTTAGCAATTCTTAACGCCATAGCTTCTAATTTTTCAAGCAGTGCGGGAAGGGCTTGAAGCTCTAATTTATTTTCAGCATGCAATCTTCGAGCATGCGAGGTTAAAAGAGTGATAACTCCCAGGGGCGTGTTGATTTCATGAGCAACTCCGCCGGCCATCTCGCCCAGGGACGCCATCTTATTTGCTTGGACCAGCTGGGCTTGAAGTTGCTGCCGTTCGGTGATGTCCTGCGCTGTTCCTAACATACGAATAGACCGACCCTCGGGTGATCGAATAACCCTGGCCTGGATATGTAGATAAATAAAATCCTCAGCCGCACGTTGGATACGAATCACCTTTGCAAAGGGGGTGCCCTCTTCGGTGGCTTTTTTGATAGCTTCTTTTAAAGAGGCTTTCTCTGCTGCTGGTAATCCCTGCATGATCTTTTCATAAGTTGGGATAAAAGCTCTTGGATCTTGATTCATTATTTTATAGAGCTCTTCTGACCAAAATATTTGTTGGGTTGTCAGATCCCAATCCCAGCTTCCCAAATGGGCTGTGGCCTGTGCTTCTGAAAGTTGTCGGGCGCGCAATTCGAAGGCTTGCTGCGCGTGATTACGTTCTCGTGTGACTTGCGACAGACTGGCTGTCATTTGATTAAATACGGTCGCCAGTTGACCCAGCTCATCGTTGGAAATAACCGGCACCATTTGCGTTAAATTACCTTTTTCAACTTCGGCTGCGCCAACACGCAGATGCTCGATCTGTCGAAGAATACTTTTTGAAACAAAATATGAAATAGAAAGTCCCAAAATCAGCAGAAGCAAAGACAATGAACAGAGCGTCCAAATAAGCCTTTGCTTAAACCACCGACCGCCGTCACTTAAAGTCGTTGAAAATTTTAATTCGGCGATATTTAAATCCTGCTCTACCAAAAATATTTCGTGCAAAAACTTGTTTTTTTGAACCTCCGTTAGTTTTTTGTTTTTCGATTCATGTTGAATCCGTAGAGCCATATTTTTTAAATGCTCAAGGTAAAGGTCTCCTAAAGACCAGGCGGCTAAGGCCTCATCGATATAGCGAATCCCTTGCGCCCACTTCATAATAAAGCCCATCTCACGAACTTCGCTGGGATCGTTTTTCGTTTCAATAAGAGCTTGATAAACC
>JAYWDA010000259.1:0-3724 GCA_043780105.1 Pseudobdellovibrionaceae bacterium
TTTGAATGTCAGCTTTATCCTGTAATTCACGGGACGAATCATTTTTGTAAGCTTGAATTTTTAAGCCGATCAAATCTTCAGCTTTTGAAACTTCGATACCAAGTTCAGTATTTTTTTCAGCATCTTTAAGCATCATTTTGGTCATTGGCCTATGAGCTAGCAAGATATCTAAAAACCCTGGTCCATCGAATTGAAGAACCTCATCAGATTCATGTTTCAGTGAAAAACCATTGGATATAAAAATAGTCTTTATAAGTTCTTTTTTATCCCCGTCAGCGAGTAAATCAATATCAGAGGTCGTTCGATGATTTCCATAGACTGCCAATGCAAATCCGCCAATCAACGCATGGCTGATAGCGTTTTTCTGCATAAGGTCTCGTGCAAGATGAAGAGTCTTTCGAAGATCCATCACGATTAGTTCATGGTCCATTCTTTAAAGCCAGCTTTGATCGCCGCCGCTAAATCTTTGCGGTCGATCTCATAAATATTAGAATTTCCGGTGGCAGCTCCGCAAACTTGGATTCGCATCATGCCGTCGTTTTGATTGTAGGCTTTGTGAACTTGAATAGTTCCCAACTGCGGCTGCATTTCTGAAGGGCTGATGGCTTTTCCCTGACCACACTGAAGGCTGCCGTCAGCTTTGTGGACTTTCACTCGATCTGCCAGGGCTGTTTTGCTCATCGGATCTTTCTCCTTACTGACGGCGACAGGCGGGGTGCCGGCGGACGCGTCTTCGCGAGTCTGACGACAGTTTTTATTTGCACAGCCTATAAGTAAAAACACGATTAAAAAAAAACTTAAATTTTTCATTTGTTACCTCAAGTACGAAAACCAAGAAGGGTAATCCCAACGGGCTTCTATAGAGTAAATATTGGCTTCACCTGAAACAAAATAAAGGCGTTCACTTTTTTCATCAATGGCTGGCGTTGAAAGAATGCCGCGACCGGGTTCAAACTCCCCTATTTTTTTGCCTGTGCCTTGATCCAGAAAAACTAATTTTCCCTGCGATTCGCCAAAAGCAATTAAGCCTTTGAAAGTTCGAATGCCTGTGGGGATTCCGTCGTTTAATTTATAAGCCCAAAGCTTAGAGCCATCTGATTTTTTTAAAGCAAAAACATCACCGGTGGAAGTGGGGTAATAAAGTTTATCTCCCACTAAAATAATTCCGTAATAGCCGCCGCCATCAATTTTCCAGACGATCTCGCCCCGAAGCGCTTGAATGCAATAAAGTTTGTCATCATAGCCCGAGACATACAGATATTCGCCATCAAGGACTGGGGTCGCATCGATATCGCGGAAACGTTTATTTTTATTGAGTTGCAATTCCCAAACGGGAGAACCTGACTTTGTATTAAACGCAATCAGCGAGCCTTCGCTGAAACCCACATACAGCAGATCATTTTTTAGAGCAGGCTTAGTGCCACCGCGGACTGAAAAATTATTAGTATCTTGACGTGAATAAGTCCAAACTTGCCGCCCGGATTCAGCATCCAGCGCGTAAACAACATTATTTCCGCTGAGGAAAAACACAACGCCGTTCACAGAATCAATCACAGGCTCAGATAAATTTTCAGCTTTGGCTGCATAAGTCCATAAGACCTTACCGTCCCTTAACGACACCGAATAAAAGTTTCCGTCGCTGCCGCCGAAGAAAAGGCGGTCATTAATAAAAGCAGCGCCACCTTCGACACCGTTCGGAACATTCACACGCCATTTAAAATCTCCGGAAGCGCGATCGTAAGCGACAATCCCATCGAGGCCATTACCTTGAATTAAAAGCGAGCCCGCAATAATCGGCGTCATACGATTGATTTTTCGGTATTTTTCATTCGGTTGATCCAAAGTGGATCTGACCCAAACATTTCGAACCTGAAAAGTTCTTTGATCAGAATTTCTTTCGCCGACTTGTTCTTTCCACTGATTAAAGGTGGTTGCACAAGAAGAAAGAATTAAAAATAAAATGAGGCCGATCGCCCTACTCATGGCTCAGAGTCCCGCCATTCGAACGAATTTTTAGAAGACGTAAATATTTTTTTGCATCCTCAGTGGCGGCCTTATCATCAGGCTCGTCCTTTGAAGCCGTGTTTTTACTGAGCTCCAAATAATATTTCTCAGCTTTTGCAGTGTCGTTCATCTTTTCAAAACAAACCGCTGAACGCAATTTTGCTTCATCATGCATATAATCAATTTTCTTTTGATTGATAATCTTCTGCCAAATATCGACGGCTTGGGTGCAATCGCCTTTATCAGCAAGCAGACCCGCTTTTAGATTTACAGCTAATGCTGAAACGACATCTGAAAGTTCATTTTTAGGAGCTACTTTATTTAAAGCTTCAAGCGCTTTGTCCGGCTGTTTGTATTCTGAATAAATTTCCGCCAAATAGATTGCAGACATTTGACCCGCTTTTGACGAGGCGTTTTTAGCGACAAGCTCTTCGAAACCAGCCACCTCAGTCCCGTAGTCTTTTTCTAGATTCCCAGAGGCTTTCACTGCCGGAGGAGTTTTTTCATCTTTTTTTGCATCCGCTTTTGCTGCATTTTTAGAGGCGGCTTTTGCGGAAGCCAAAGCTTTTGCACTGTCAGACTGCTCAGCCTCTTTAAATTTTGTTTTTTTCTCTGTGTATTGGTGTTCAACCCGAGACATTTTCCCTTGAAGATCGCTTTCTTTTTGGGTGCTAAAATAATCAACGACGCTGATCACGCCGCCTAAGACAAGCAAACCAACTAGGGCGCCTACAACGACAACAATATTTTTACTGACCCATTCAGCAAAACGGCCTAGGCCTTGAGTCATTTGATCCGGCGTTCTTACTTCTTCTTTTGTTAACTTTTTATCCACAAGTTGTCCTTCTTTTATTAAGTCTTAAATTCTAAGCTTTAAATCTCTTTAGCGGTTATTCACTTCTCGGAGCGTTGTATAGTTTCGGCTTGAAGATTTGCCTTGATGGCGCTGTTTCAAGTGTCCGATCGTCTTCATACGCTCTTCTGCTAATCGATCTGCGGCTGTGTGATTTCCAATATTTTCTCGTTTAGCAATTTGAAAAACATTTAAGACGTTGTCGTAAACTTTTTTTGTTTTTTCAATGGCTCTTTCTGGAGAATAACCTTCAAGCTCAACAAAAACATTCATTAATCCACCGGCATTCACAACATAATCCGGTGCATATAAAATTCCAAGTTCACGAAGTTGATCCCCGTGTCTGGCTTCTGCCAGCTGATTATTAGCTCCACCTGCAACGATTTTACACTTCAATTTTGTAATCGTTGAATCGTTGATGATGGCTCCCATTGCACACGGAGACAAGATGTCACACTCGGTGAAAAGAATCTGATCCGGCGAAACCGCTGTCACAGCAAATTTATCCGTCGCAAGCTTCACTCGGTCCTGATCGATATCGGCCACGGTGACTTTAGCGCCCTCTTCAACTAAGTATTGAACCAAATTAGATCCAACATTGCCTAATCCTTGCACAGCAATCCGAATACCTTTCAAGCTATCGGTGGCTAATTTTTCTTTAGCAGAGGCTTTGATGCCCATTAAAACACCGTGTGCCGTGTACGGAGAAGGATCTCCCGAACCGCCAAAGTCTTTTGGAATTCCCGTCACCCATGGAGTTTCCATAAAAATATGTTCCATATCATTAACATTTGTTCCAACATCTTCTGCCGTAATATATTTTCCATTCAAAGAGTTCACAAACTGGCCGAAAGCTCGAAAGAGGCC
>JAYWDA010000260.1:0-3612 GCA_043780105.1 Pseudobdellovibrionaceae bacterium
CATCTATAATCTTTCTTTTGGTCAACTGCCCACTCCCGAGATCGGCGCAACTGTGGAGGCTTGTGGTGACTATATCACTTCTATTTCGCAAACAGGTTCTTATCCACCGTCTCCGGATGGAGCCATTATTCACTGGGTCCATCGAAGTCCCCATGGACACGAGTCCGGATATGTCATACTTAACGGAATCAAATACTAAACTGGAGTTATTATGTTAAACAATATTTTAAAGATCAGCTTTTTTTCATGCTTGCTTTTTCCTCAGTCGATTTTCGCAGCTGGGATGGAACCAAAAAAAGAACTTCTAATGGATATTCAGGCTGAGACAAAAAAATGCGCAGTTCAAACCGGGGATTCATCTAATAATGAAAAAGAAGAGATCGTTTTTACTTCAGCCTGTGCAAGCCTTCGAATTATTTCAAAGTCAGAAGCTCAAATATTCATTGAGGGCGAGTGGCTTCGGGCCACAATTTCGGACTCATCTGAATCTGATGGCGGCGACCTAGATGATTTATTGATCTCTGACTCAAAGGGCAAAATTCTTGCTCGGAAGACCAACGTTCCTGCCTACGACAATGTCATCTTCGCAATGGTTGGAGCGAGTGAACATTAAAAGAAAAAAAGCCCCAGAAGTTTTATTTGATCCTTGAGCCCGAGGCACTCACGGGCAATTTCTGCCCCAAGTGTTTGCCGTCCGATCGCCCATTCCAAAATGCAATCCGGTTCCTGCGTAATAACCTAAGGCCCGAAGGCGTCCTTGTTGTCGAAGTATGCAAAGTTCGTCGTGTGCTTTATTCTGCTCTGACTTATCGACAAAACGGACATCGACCGATGTGCCAAATGGATGTCTTCCCGCAGCCCCACCTACATTTTTATTGTACGGCTCTGGTCGCCACCAATTGTAGATGACATCGACCTTGATATTTTTCCTTTCAAGCTCTTGAACAAGCTTCACTGCACCGATGGCGTAGGCCCATGTGCTTTCGTTAGGATGAACTAGAACATGTCTCGGGGATTCGGGATAAGTGCAGTCAAAGGTCTTTGCACTTTCTGGATTCGGTCTAGCCACCTGATCGCACCATTTCACAGAACCGGTTTCTTGATAACAACGCGCTAAAAATTGATTCAGCTTCAAAGCACCCGAATCAACATAGGCGCGCTGGTCCGAGGTTGCATGAATGCATCCTTTACTTTGTGCAGTCAATAAATCTGATTCTAAATCATCCTGCAGGATTTCTTCGTGGTATGACTGCTCAACATCTCTTTGATTAATCTCTTGTTGTCGTTGGCAGCTTTCAAGCATAAGGATCCAAAAAATAGTTACGAGCAGTTTTGTCAAGCGCACCCCTTCATGCAAGTATGACAAAACTAAAGGGGGCTCAAAAGTCGAGAACCCGCTTTCTAGTCATGCGACCCGTCCAGATTAGGCTGCAAAAAAATGGCAGGGACTTGAATAACCCAGGACAAAAGTAAAAATTCATCACTCATGGGAGACGAATCTAATCCTTGAACTTGAATAATTTTCTTTAGAAAAAATGCGAATTTTTTTCTGGTCGACATATCAAGCCGAGCCAGTAACTCAATATCTTGCGCTAATCCTGTCCATGAAAAAGGTGTGAGCGGTTGATCAAACGCCAAGACAAGCTCGAGCTGAGTCAGCGCGACTTTTTTTACTAACTCCTTATTTTCAGCGGTGCCATGATTTAAAATCCAAGGCACCCAACGCTGCAATAGATTTTTTATTTCTCTAAAATCTTTAATAGGCGAACTTTTTTTAAAAGTATTATTCAAAGTCGTGCTGGCAATAATGTAGAATAAGCCCTCTTTAAAATCGACGACAGAGTCCATTTCAAATAAAATTTTCATTGAATTTAAAACCTCACCTTTTTCTTCGTCCGTCCCGTGGCTTAAAAATCCTATAGCTAGCTTAAAATTGTTAAATTTATTTTCTTTTTCTGCCTTAAGATCGCTCATCAATGCTTCAATCTCAACTTTTTGCAAAGGCTCGGCTTGTGTTAAATGCCTTAAGATTATTTTTTGAATGTCTTCATTTTGCTCAGCTAAAAGAGTCGCAAAAAGATTGGCTTTTGCACTTTGAACTGAATGTATTCGATGACTGGAAAGTTCATTGACACTTTCTGAATCTAAATCTTGTGGGGCAAATCCCGTCAATCCTAAAGTATCATGTTGGGCGACTTGAATATTTTCCTTATATTCAAAGGTATCTAACTTAAAATTTGGAGCTAGCCGATAAATCCGTTCAGCAACAGGCGGATGTGTCGCAAAAATCCGAGACCAGAGCCTTGAGGATCCCGGAGCGAAGAAAAAATGCGACAGCTCATGCTTATAACTGGATAGCAATTCAGAACCGGGACCTTTTTGAATCTTAGCTAAGGCTGAAGCTAAGCTTTCAGGATTTCGCGCAAACTGAGCACTTGAAGCGTCAGCTAAAAATTCTCTTTGCCGCGAGATCATTGACTGCAAAACTTGTCCAAAAAGATACCCCACAGAGCCTAAGGCCATAAACCCTAGACCCAGTAAGCCTAAGCCAGCTATATCTTTAGCCCTTGAACGCCGCGTCCCACTAGAAATAAAATCGCCAATACGTACAAACATAAAAAAGCCTGTCACAATCCCTGCAAGCTTTAAGTTTAAAGAAACATCCTCATTAAGGATGTGACTAAACTCATGCCCAACGACGGATTGTAATTCATCTCTGTTTAAAGTTTTAAGGGCTCCCTCCGTGACCGCTAAAACAATAGAGTGGGAATTCATTCCAGCCACAAACGCATTGATTCCCATCTCACCACGTAAAACATAAATCCGAGGAACTGGAACGCCTGAGGCGATCGACATTTCTTCGACAATATTGTAAAGCCTTTTTTCAAGAGCGTTTGTTGTTGGAAGAGTCAACGCCTGGCCGCCCATCAGGGTGACAATTTCAACGCCATTTCTAATTTTTAAATATTGAATCCAAGCGGCAGAAACAAAGAAGAAGGAAGAAAGCATAAAAACAGGCCAAAAATGTTCCCTCCAGGTATGAAAAGAAAATCCTACCAGAACAGCATTTAAAAACGACAAAAGACCAACCATGATAATGAAAACAAAAAGCAACCAGAAGGTTTGCTGACGCGCTTTTTCTTGGGCCTCAAAAAAATTCATGAAAATGAAACTTTAACTGTTTCTCTTTGTTGAGGATCCGTCAGCTCAAAAGGAGAAGCTGATTGAAAACCGAACATATTCCCTAGAATATTATTTGGGAAAACTTCTCGTTGGGTATTGTAGCTTAATATCGAATCATTAAATGCCTGCCTGGAAAACGCGATTTTATTTTCTGTCGATGAAAGCTCTTCCATCACTTGTTCCATGACCGCTTGCCCTTTAAGATCTGGATAAGCCTCTGCAACAACCATCAATTTCGATAATGCAGAAGTTAAATTAGACTCAGCGCCAATCAGTGTTTTCATAGCTTGTGGATTGACTGGATTATCCGTCACCGCAGAAACGGCTACTATAGCTTGGTTTCTAGCTTTTATGACATTTTCTAAAGTTTCTTTTTCGTGTTTTAAATAACCCTTAGATGTTTCAACTAGGTTGGGGATCAAGTCGTAG
>JAYWDA010000261.1:0-5465 GCA_043780105.1 Pseudobdellovibrionaceae bacterium
AGAACTAAAAGTCCCGTCATACTGTCGCCAGCTTTACTCACTGGTGCATATCCAAGACCTGCTGTGATATCAGCGTTTGCTAAGTTAGTATTAACCCAGTTTGAACCGTTGTATTTTAAAAAGTTTCCAGAAGTTAAAGATATGATCGAAAGTGCAGCACCTTTTAACTTATCAACACTCATCGCATTATATAATCCAGACACATCGCCTGCGTGCGTACTTCCCGTGCCAAGCTTCGTATTAAAGGTATCATACTCTGTTTTTGAAATCAGACCGGCTGTGACAGAAGCCGTATTTGCAAATGGAATATTTAATGAATGAACATTCGAAGTTGTCACAAATGCCGGAGCGGCTCCCGTTGAACCATTAGAAAAGGTCTGAGAATTTCCAACGGCGCCATTTAAATTCGTAAGACCAGTGCCTGTTACGGGAATATAATATTCCCACGCTGAAGATGCATTATTCCAACGTAATGATTGTCCGTCTTGACCAGCCGCTGGGGCGACCGCTGTCTTGCTTAGGATTTTTGTATCAGCATAATTTTTTGTCGCAGCATCTTGAGCTAAAGTTGGATCCGCGACTGTTGTTAATCGATTTGAACCCATCGATTGATTTCCAATGAAGGCAACGGTTCCATCTTTACGAATATAATTTGCAGCAGCTGTTGTCGTAGATGAGTCAACATACTGCTTCGTCGCTGAACCTAAGTTCGCAGATGGATCAGCTGACAAAACTAAAAGTCCCGTCATGCTATCACCAGCTCTATTTACTGGGTTGTAACTTAACGCTGTTGTGATATCAGAATTGGATAAATTCAAATTTGTCCAGTTTGTGCCGTTGTACTTTAATAAGTTTCCAGAAGTTAAGCCAGTAACTGATAATGCCACACCCTTTAACTTATCAACACTTAATGCATTATAAACACCAGACACATCACCAGCATGAGTGCTTGCGCTGCCAAGTTTAGAATTAAAATTAACAAAGTCCGAGCTTGCTAAGTAACCATCAACAGAACTTGTCGCTGGTAACATCGAAATATTTGGAGTGGCCCCAGATCCTGCTGATAGCGGCGCACTGGCCGTAACGCCCGTGACGCTACCTGCAGATGCGGTCACCCAGCTTAAATTTCCTAAGCCATCGGTTTTCAAAACCTGCCCGTTGCTGCCGTTACTGTTAGGTAAAATCCAATTTAGATTGCCAGTCATGCTGCTGGCTGAAACTTGCAAGTAGTTGGCGCCGTTATAAATTTTTAAATTATTTCCTGCAACGGTGCCGCCGGTGACGGTGCCAGAGGAATATATGTTACCGCTAGTATTAATTCCAACGGCCCCACCTAAGGTTCCCGTAGAAATTTTCGAAGCATCCAGCGATGGAATATCAGCTGCCACAAGTGCGCTGGCTCCGCTGATGACTCGCCCCTTAGCATCGGTAGTGACTTGATAGTAGGTGCCTGCCGTTCCAACATTTGGTAACGAGCCAGACACGGCTGTCGAGATCGCAGAGTCGACATAAGATTTATTTGTTATGTCGCTGGCAGCGCTCGGTGTTCCGGAAAATTGTGGAGCCGAACTAAAAGTAATTTGATTTGAAAACGTTGTTGGTGTCGAAGTGCTTAATAAATCCACTAGTTTTGAGACTTGAGCAGAACTTAAAGTTGTCGGCGCTACACCACTTGCAAGTTGCACAAATTGGCTCGCATTTTTGCCTTCTAAGCGGTCGGCATTGAAGGCACTGGTTGCCGATGTCAGCTCGTAGTTATCAACAAGAGTCCACGCAGCCGCTGTCGTATCATAAACTTGGACTCGTAAGATTCGACTGTGGCCGGGCGAAGGTGTGTAAGTGCATGATGATCCAGTGAGGGTTCCAGAGTTAACAAAGACCGACGAAAGATCAGTCATTGCACCCGGATAAGTTTGTGAGTCCAATCCACCAAGTGGGTTGCCTGGGCCAAACTTGGCTGCAAAGTTTCCATTAATAGGTTGAATCACTCGTCGCTCGCTATAAAGAAGGCAGGTCGTCCCAGGACTCCAAATCGCAAAATCAAAAGTGACGTTGGTTAAATTGATAGGGACATTAGCACTGTCAGTTAAATATCCTTCGTAAGTGATAAACTGTGGGCCTGCCCATGCGCTAACGCCTAAAAATAAATTCAAAAAAACTATGAACGCGCGTATAAATTTAAAGCTTAACACGAGCCCTCACTTTAAATCCGGCAACGTCTTTATTAATCTGAGTGGGACCTTGTGAAACGTGAGCGTTAATTTTGTAAGTTGTGCCGATTGACTTCGTTACACTTCCACCCAAAGAAATTTGACCCGCACCCGTGTTAGTAGTGCCTGTAGAGGTGGAGCCACCAGGGCGACCTAGTAAAGAAATAAGCTCAGGCTTAGCAGCTTTGCAGGATGACAAAAGCAATAGTGTTAAGATCACGGCGATCTTTTTATATTCGATCAAACACAACATGAAGATGTTTCGGCGGATCTAGACCATCTCTTAAGGGCATAAAAAAAGATTCATTGTATCAGATTGAAACAGCGTAACGAATTGGGTCTTCGTAATCTAATGAGTGATGTGGTTTCCAATATCAAGGACATGGACCGTGCCATCTTTAACTTCAAAAAGCACTCGGTAACCGCTATCTAGCCTGACGGTATGTTGTTCACTATGAACTTTAAGTTTTTCGAAGTGCCATTTTTTTGGTTGCTCGTAAAGACCTTGCGGTCCTTTCTCATTAATCACTTTTATAAATTCATCAAAGTGTTTTTGGTTGATGGGATTTAATTTTGCCTGAGCCTTTTCTGCTTTATGAGATAACGTAAAGGAGTCCACCAGGGGAGCGACCTTTGCTGCAAAACTTGCTGGGGCTGTCGCGGCTGTAGAATATTTTTGAATCAGTGCCTCAACCGTTCGATCGTCAGGTTTTTCTAGTTTTCCAAATTCATTCCAAAATTCATCATTTGAAGAAATTGAAGGATGATTCAGCATTTGGGCCACTCGGCAATTCATGGCCGATGCCACTCCTGAAACGAAAATCATAATAAAGAAAATACTAATTCGCTTCACAACTTAAAACCTCTTTAGCGATTTTAGCTTTTCCGGTCAGAGCCAGCTTATTTAGCCTTGAAAAAATGGATTTCATATTTTTTAACTTCATCACGGCTTGTTCCATCGTGACGCTTAATTTAAGAACACCAGCGCCAGTTAAAGCTGAAAGGCCTACAGAAGCTAAAACTTCCCCCCCTAAATGGCAGCCGATTTCTAAAATTAAATCATTGTTAAGATCCGACAAAGTTTTTTTCAAGCTGATCATTTCAGATTCTAAGTGTCTGACAAATTCAAGCAGGGCGCGGCCCTGGGCGGAGAGTTCGCTCCACAGCGCTTGAGGATTTTTAAGAAGATATTGCAGGCCATTTTTTATTTCTCGAATGCTATCTTTGCTGCCACGCAAACCACTAGCCAGGCAAGTTCCCAGTTGCTGCACAAGTACGGATTCTTGCACTTGACCTTGTAAGTTCGAAATTATTTGTTTAGGTGCTCTTGATTCCGAGCACGTGGGAGAAAGCTCTGAGGCTTGCGCTTCACTAAAAAGAAGTTTGTGAATATAAAATCTGGATTGGCTTTTAAGTGATCTGGAAAGTGAACCGCAGATCGTTGTCATGTCAGACGCGCTTCGACCCTTCACATAAAGACTAAACGCGCGATTCCTAGAAGTTTTGCCATGACAGATAAATTCATTAGCAGAGATTTTAAGAAGTCTTTGGCCGGAGGCAAGCTGCAAGTCAAATTTCAAAATTGCCAATTCATCAGGCTTTTGCTGATTAAAGTAAACTTGATCCAAAGAGCCCTGCAGCAAAACTCCGGATCGTTTTAAGTCCAGCTCGCGAAAGCCAAATTTAAACACCTGCTGCGAAACTTCATAGATATCAAGTGCAGGATAAAGGTCAGAATTTTCTTGCAGATATTCATCGGCCAAGGAAAGGCATGGGATTAAAAAAAGGATTAAAAAAGTTAATTTCACATTCTAACTTCGGTCTAAGTTGGAACTTTTTAAACGGGCAGGAGGGCTAGTCCTGCCACAAGGTCTGACCTAGTTTTTCAAGAGCTGAAAGCGAACTTCGTTCAAAAACCGAGTTCCTAAAGAGGAACTCTGCAAACTGATATCTAGCGAGTAGATCCCATTAACATCAAGAACGGGCAAGCTCACAGAAATTTTATCAGTTGAGTTTCCGGAAAAATCATAAGATTTCACAAGAATATTCTGACCATTCACCACTTTAAATAACTGAGCCTTGATATTGGCCATTTGCCCAAAAGTTAAATCCAAAGTGACGACTGAATTGGGAACCCCCACGAAATCAGCACTTGTGATTTGATTTGTATTTTGGGTTGTGCAGGGATTTATCTGTGAACCTGGAAGCTCGAAGTTTTTAGGATCTAAAATTTTAAAGCCATCTGATACCAGTTGTGTCCAATATGTGCCTGGCGTCTGATCTATCGCATTCCAAAATGTCACTGGGCCGTCTTTGTCATCTTTATCGCATAAAGCATTTTTAGTCGTGCTGGGTTGCGCGCCGACGTATTTCCAAGCCATAACATTTGCAATCTTGGTCTTGGGTCCCTGATTATAATAATAGGTCATCGGGATTTTAGAACTTTTTGTCATGTTAATCGATTGTTGAGCACACTTCATCTTAGTGGAGTGGCCACCATCATTATTAATAATTTCTTGTTGTTGGGCGCCTTCACCGAAATAGACGCGGCTTCCATCATCTGAAATCGTGATAAAATCATAGTAACCTTCTGGATCGGTATCACTTAATTTTACGGTGCTTGTCATCTTTAAGCCAAAATATTCAATCAAGCGATTGCCATTGGTATCTGCAACGTAACTTCCATCAGAAAGTTGGAAGCCCCTCTCGAAAGACCGGGTCGGGACATTGATCTGCGAAAGGTAAAGTGGAGTACTTAGGTTAACAAATGGAGATACGCCGCTGAAGTAATTTAAAGACAGCATCGCTGTTTTTTGAGTTGCGGTGAGCGTACTTTGTGGATCGATGTAAGCAAGTTCGGCTTTCAAACCGCCTGTTGCAGGACCAGTGACTGCCGCACCAAAGGGTTCACAAATAAACTTAGTCGAAGATAATTTTCTAATTGAATAAGTAGCGTTAGGATCTGAAAGTACTGCCAATGCAGCATCCGAACCGGAGCTGGTAATAGAACCCGGTTGCCCACAGTTCTGAAAGAATAAGACCGACGACAATGCGCCAAGCAAATACAGCCCGTATTTTAGATTTGGTTTCATAAAACTCCCCGTGCTAGCCAGTATACATGGGTCAAGTGATGAAGAAAGACCGGTTCTTAATTTGAGACAGAAAATAAGAACTTATTTACTGAGGACAGCTTGAATTGCTGATTAACAGTGCCCCATCTTCACTCGCTGCTGGCGGTGAAGTGTCTGTTCCTGG
>JAYWDA010000262.1:0-3077 GCA_043780105.1 Pseudobdellovibrionaceae bacterium
CGGCCCCAGGAAAAGTATTTTTTAAGAATTTGAAAGACGGGCAAATCGTTCCTGTAAAATTTAAAGTTGAGATGGGTGTTGAAGGCAAGTCGTTAAGGCCCGCTGGTCAAGATGCCGAAGATAAAATGACAGGGCATCATCATTTAATCCTTAACGGCGGACCAATTAAAGAAGGGGAAGTGATTCCTGCTGACGAGACCCACTTACACTTTGGAAAAGCTCAGACCGAAACTGAAGTCGACTTGAAAAAGCCAGGAACCTATATGCTGACACTTCAATTAGCTGATGGCGCCCATCGCTCTTACGGTGAAAAATACAGCTCAAGCATAAAGGTGACTGTAAAATAACCGTTCTTTTATAGCCTCTATATAGATGACTCATTCTGATCCAAAACTGTCCAGGCATTGGACAGTGACGACAAACTTGCGCCAAATTGAGATTCCCTTTGTCCAAATGCACTATGAGCCCCTCTTAAAGAGTTCATAAGGTAAATATTCGCTATGAAAAAATGGCACACCGGTTGCTTAGTAGTCATGCGAGAGAAAAAGTAACCTTTAAAAAAAGAGAGAGAACATATGAAAAACCTAAATAAAGTGAAGAACGTTTTCTTGGTTCTAGGTTTGTCTTTGATGGCCTTAGGATGCGGAAAAAATGATTCGAATAATAATTCTGGTGGCGGTGGTGCGGTGGCCGTGACTCCAGGCGTTTGCCCAGCGGGACAAGTTTGGATCACACAAGCGAATGCCTGCGTTGCTCAGCAAGGCTGTCAAGTGGGTCAAGGTTGGTATAACAACGTATGTACTCAAGGTGTGAACCAAGGCGGTATCAACGGTTATCCATATCAAGGCAATGGTTATCCATACCAGGGCGGATACGGCCAAGGTGGATACGGATACCAAGGTGGTTATGGCCAAGGTGGTTATGGTTACAACCAAGGTGGATACAATACTCAGTATTATTCTCCTTACCAAAACAACTGTTACTACAAACAAAAAGGAATTTTTTACTACTACGTTTGTGGTTACTAAGAATTAAAAAACTAATTTTAGAAAACCCCGCTTCGAAAGAGCGGGGTTTTTTATTTTCATTTGGCCTTTTGCTTAACACGCGCCACCATGCAACTCGAAATTAAAAAGATATATTTAAGCCCTATGATGGGTCCATTTTTTTACTTCTTCTTTATTTCGCTATTATGTTCGCAGTCATTAATGGATCTGGGCTCCGCGTTGATAGTCTTAGCTGTCACCATGACTTGGGTGCAGAAAAAGAAGCGCGGGGAAAATTTCCAGTTTCCAAAGGTCGGGTTAGAGCGCATCTTTCCAATCTGGGCCGCAACTATTTTGGTGGGTCTGCTGACCAATCTTCAGCCAGAAACGCCATGGGTTAAAAGTTTTTTAGAGTTTCGATGGATCTTAGAATTTTATTTTTATATCGCAGCGCTTATGATTCTTGAGCCCGATGAAAAAGATTTTGAAAAACTTTTACCGGTGCTTTTGATCGCTTCTCTTTATGCCGTGGCCGCTTATTTTTTAAAATTTCATCCGTTTTTGGAATCATCGTCTGTTCGCGAAGCCAATATGTATGGTTACCGTACCGGCGGTCTTTTTCTAAATCCGATGCCGTTTGCCCACACTTACGGGCCCTTAGGACTGTTGTTAATGGGTCCCATTCTTTATATGAGCCGCAAAAAAATTTCGGAAAATAAATTTTGGCTTTTATGCACGATACTAACTTTGTTCGCCGTTGTTTTGTCCTTCACTCGAGGCGTCTGGATCGGAATGGCTATGGGTTTGCTGGCCATGGGTTTTTTAATTAATTGGAAAAAAGGTATTATGGTTCTAAGCGTGGGCGCGGTCAGCGCGGGCGGGTTGATGCTGGCAGTTCCCTCAATTCTTGAGCGCATCCTATTTAGCCTGAATCCTACAGCGACTTATGATTCAGAACGATTAATTATTTGGAAGGCCAACTGGCTGATTTTTACAGAGCATCCTATTTTTGGTTTGGGATACAGTGAGAATGGAAATAGATTGCGTGAATATTTTGATCGTATGGGTGTGCCAAAAGGTTTTTTAGAAAGTCATGCTCACAATCAGTATCTACATTTTTTAGCTGGTACCGGAGTTCTTGGTCTTGTGTATTTCCTTGTTGTGATCGTTTGGTTTTTTAGAATGCATTATTTAGCCTTCAAAAGTTTGGATGAAAATCGAAATCCTTTTTGGAAAGGCTTGGCCTTAGGTGTGCTGGGGGCCGAGATCTGCTTTTTTACTTCAGGCGTGACTGAATCTAATTTTAGCATTGCTAAAAATCGATACTTTATAATGACCGTCTGGGCGCTAGGTTGTTGGCTGTACTTTAAAATGAAGTCACAAAAATCAGCCTAATAATTTTTAAATACGCAGTTTCTGAGCCAGAAAATCTAAAACCAATCGCGTTCTTAGGGGCAGAATCTTAACAGGTGGAAAAACCAAATAGTAGGGCTTTGCATCACCAACCCAGTCGGGAAGAACCGGGACAAGTTCCTGATTTGCAAGGCAGCTGGTGACTAGATGATTGGGCACATAACAGATTCCTGCACCAGCCATAGCTAAATTTTTTGCCATTGATAGACTGTTCACATGCAATTTAGAAGTAACTATGATTTTTTCTTTTTTGCCTTTGTTTGCAACGATCCATGGAAGTTCGCGAAATTCAGGTGAAAAGACAATGCATCGATGTTCGCAAACCTCTTTGGGATTTTTGGGTATCCCATATTTATTTAAATAGGTGGGTGAGGCAAACAAAGCAAAAAAGCTAAGCCCTAATTTTTTAACCTTGTAGCTAGAGTCTTTTAAATCACCGGCTCGTAAAGCCAGGTCAAAGCCTTCACGGAAAAGATCGACGTAACGATCCGAAAGATCGAGCTGAATTTGAATTTGCGGATATTTTTCTGAAAGCTCAGTCATGATTTCTGGCAGCAAATGAGTTCCCACTTCAACAGGCGCGCTGATTCGCACGGTCCCAGCGGCACTTTGTTGGTGAGGCTCTAATTGTTTTTCAGCTTCTTCGATTTCCATTAAAATTCGAGAACATTCATCATA
>JAYWDA010000263.1:0-3287 GCA_043780105.1 Pseudobdellovibrionaceae bacterium
TGTTTAGGATTTTCGCAAATCACGCGAATGACCCCGCGACGTTTAATCACTTTACATTTGTTACAAATTTTTCCAACTGACGGTCGTACTTTCATACTCCAACGCCCATCTCGAAACTGAAATTTTAAAGTCTTAAATAAGCACGGAAAACTAACATTGTCACAGATCGAAGTCTAGGATTAATACAAAATCCAAGTTAACTAATCAACTTCTTTATTTCTGCGAAAACTTCAGCTTCCCCTCGGTTGCCATCTACGACCGTTAATTTCCCAGCTTTCCTGTAAAAGTCCTTAAGTGGACTGGTAAATTCTTCATATGTTTTCAGCCTATTCCCAATGACATCGGCCTTATCATCATTCCTTTGATAAACTTCCCCACCGCACGAGTCACAAATCCCATCCTTTTTTGAAGGCTTGGACTGAATATGAAAAACTGTTCCGCAGTTTTTACACACCCGGCGACCCGTTAACCGCTCTGTCAAAATCTGCTTGGGAACCTCAAGGAATATCGCCTTTTCGATTCGCAGATTCATGGTTCCCATCAAGTTCTCTAACGCCTCGGCCTGAGCTACCGTGCGGGGAAATCCATCCAAGATAAAATTCTTGGTGCCTTTACTTAAAACTTCCTGAACCATCCCAATAACAATGGCGTCAGGTACTAACTCTCCTCGATCCATAAAAGCTTGAGCCTTCTGTCCAAGCTCAGTTTTATTCTTGATCGCTGCCCTGAATAGATCCCCTGTCGAAATCTGACTCATCCCCAGCTGATCAATTAATAGCTTCGATTGAGTCCCTTTTCCCGCCCCAGGCGCCCCAAAGAGGATCATGTTCAAAACTGAACCCTCCGACTGCGGACTTTAGCTCCCTTGGTCAGATTCTTATATTGGTCAGAGACCATATGCTGCTGAATATGCTGTGCTGTATCAATCGCAACACCAACAAGAATCAACAAACTAGTTCCACCGAAATAAAATGGCACATCAAATTGATTTGCTAATAATCCCGGCATAATACAAATCACTGAAAGATAAATACAACCCATCACGTTAACGCGATCTAAAATTTTTTGAACAAAGTCAGCTGTGCTTTTACCAGCCCGGACGCCAGGGACAAAAGCTCCTGATTTTTTCAAGTTTTCAGCCACATCATTGGGATTAAAAACAATTTCAGTGTAGAAAAACGAGAAGAAAACAATCAATGCAATAAACAAAATATTAAAAATAACACCATTTGGATTCAAAGACTCTTGGAAGGATCGCAACCAAGGAACATTCACAAACTGAGTTATCGTCGCAGGAAACATTAAAAGCGAACTTGCAAAAATCGGAGGAATCACACCCGAAAAGTTAATTTTAATCGGCAAATAACTTTGCGGCGTCGCCATCGACTGCATTCCCGCTTGTGCTCGTTGAGAATACTGAATGGTGATTCTTCGTTGCGCGGTCTCCATATAAATCACCGCTGCAATAATCAAAACCATGAAAATCAAAAGCAATAAAAGAACGGCTGATTTCATTTGCCCATTAGCCGTTAATTCTAAAAGCTGCCCTGCGCCCTTTGGAACAGACGCGGCGATACCTGTAAAGATAATTAAAGACGACCCGTTCACTCCAATTCCGCGCTCAGTGATCTGCTCACCCAACCACATGACAAAGCAAGTTCCCGCTGTCAAAGTGATCACCGTCATCAACTTAAATGGCAAAAAGCCAACATAAGCTGCAGTCACCATCTGTTGAGTTCCTTCATGAGGGGACATCAACCAACTGCTAATTCCATAACCCTGGATAATCGCTAAGCCAATGGTCGCGTAGCGCGTGTACTGATTAATTTTTTTACGACCGTGCTCACCCTCTTTTTTCAGCTGCTCAAGATAAGGAACAGCGGAAGTCAGAAGACTGAAAATAATCGAAGCCGAAATATAAGGCATGATACCTAAAGCAAAAATACTAAATTGCGCCAGGGCTCCACCAGTGAAAGTGTTGAACAAACCAAAAATTCCACGATTTTGAGATTCAAAAAAGCCAAGAACCGCAGCGCCATTCACTCCGGGAGTCGGAATATGAACACCAATTCGATAAATAGCTAGCATCCCTAAAGTGAAGAGAATCTTTTTTCTTAAATCGGCATTCTTAGCTAAGCTGTTGACAGTCGCCACGATGTTGTAACCTCTTATTTAATAATTTCGACGGATCCACCAGCAGCTTCAATGGCCTTTTTAGCAGCCTCTGAAACCTTATGTGCTTTTACTTTAAGAGCAATTTTTAGCTCACCTTGAGCCAGAATTTTTAATTTAATACCAGAAATGAAACCATGGGCTTTCATTGTCTCTGGATTTACTTCACCTTTGAAGTCGACCAGTTTGCCAATGTTGACGATTTCAAAATTATTCGCAAATGCTGCGTTCGTGAAACCAAACTTTGGAAGACGACGATGTAAAGGAGTTTGTCCACCCTCAAATCCCCGACGGATGCTTCCACCTGAACGTTGAGTTTGACCTTTTCCACCCTTACCGGAGTAACCGCCCAAACCAGAACCGATTCCGCGACCAACTCTTTTTCGATAATGTGTAGAACCCTTAGTTGGGCTCAGTTCAGCTAAAAGACTCATAATTACCCCTTAACCTCAACATTGATTAAATGTTGAACCTTCAAAATTTGTCCGCGCATCGCAGGACTGTCTTTCACTTCATTGGTTGAATGAGGCTTACGCAGACCCAAGCAACGAACAGTGTCTTTTTGGTCTTGAGTGCAACCAATCAGTGATCTTTTCAATGTGACTTTAAATACCTTAGCCATAAACTATCCCTAACCTTGCTCTTGATTTTTAAGCTGCTTAAGTTGCCTTAAGCCATCCAACGTTGCTCTAACGGCATTGTGAGGATTCCGAGTACCAACACATTTCGTCAAAATATCTTTTACACCAACAGACTCTAGAACTGCTCGAACCGCTCCACCAGCAATAACGCCAGTGCCGGGAGCCGCAGGCTTCATAATAACTTTAGCAGCACCAAATTTACCGATGACCTCATGGGGAATCGTTCGATTTTCTTTAAGAGAGATATTCGTAAGACCTTTCTTAGCTGCGCGACTTGCTTTACCGATAGCCTCGGGAACTTCGCCAGCTTTTCCAGATCCAAATCCGACCTGTCCTACTTTATCGCCAAGAACTACGAGAGCTGCAAAGGAGAAACGACGTCCACCTTTAACAACTTTTGTTACGCGATTGATCGCAACAACTCTCTCTTCTAATTCGGAATTAGCTTTCTCCACAGAGTCTCCTTAAAAATTT
>JAYWDA010000264.1:0-7050 GCA_043780105.1 Pseudobdellovibrionaceae bacterium
AGTGGTCAGCAGTCAGGAATTAAAATTCACCTCGCCAGTCCATTTACTTTGGAAGAGGGCTTTACTTACTCGATGGTCCTAGATTTTGATGCTGGAAAATCAGTGGTCGTAAAAGGTAACGGTGACTGCTTACTAAAGCCAGTGCTTAAACTTCTACAGGTCACAAGACGAGCCGTTGAAGTGGCACCTCCGCCTCCAGTGGCGATCCCAGACCCAAGTGCTACCGTTGGTGGACCAACACCGGTGGTTGATCAGCCCGTGACAAGCGGAACTGATACCAATGTGATCCAAGTTGTAGATACAACAACATCGGCGACGGGATCGACCACGGCCCCTAACAGTACAACAACTGCACCGTCTACGACAACGGCGCCAACAGGATTTGATACAACCACGCCAGCGACGACTTTACCGCCGATCATTTCAATTGATGCCAGTTTTTTACTTGGATAATTTTTTCAACAAAAAAACCGCTTCTTCGATCTGAAGGAGCGGTTTTCTTCCTTCTCTCTGTCGATCATCTTGACACTCTTACAAGAGTTACAGTGATTCTTAAAAGTTTAGATATACCAAAACGCCCTGTGGTACCTTGTGCGCACGAGGCACAAAATGAAACTTTTACGACAACTAATTCCATTTTTAATTCTTATTTCGTCTAACCTAAGCGCGGCCGCACCTCCCTTCCAAAATGTGAATGGTCCCAACTGCTTAAATGCCGCTATGGTTTCAGTCGGCTTAAGCAAGCACTACCGTTATGCCTCGAATGGTGAAATGCAAACAATGCTGAATTCCCCGCTTTGTCGAAGGCTGACAAATGGCGAAGAACGAGCCTACAACGATATTGGCTTAATTTTGGATAATGGACCCTATGCGACCAAGGGAATTATTTCGCACGCCTTTGTTCAACTCAGTCGTGACCAGGTTTTTGAAAAACATGGTTATAGCAAAACCGACCCCTACCAAGTTGTTAATTTGCAGAATGTCTTTCAGGAATACGAGGTCGATCAGAATCCGGCCTGTCTGCAAAATCAATTTGACCGAAAAGCATGCCGAATGGGCACGGATTATTATCGTTGTGGCAACTTAGAGCAATTTATAACAAGTCATCAGACAGAAATTAGAAAATATACGATTGGCTTTTTTAGACAGCTTGAAAAAATTGAAAAAAAATTACAAGACTCATTAGCGGCAGGTGAACCTTTAAAAAATAAACAGCTAGAAATTGCTAGAGACTTACAAGTCCTCGCTCGTAAAATGATGAATGTTCCAGAATCAGATGCCCTTCCAGAAAACCTAATTTTTAATATTATCGCGAATCGGTTTGTATCTATTGCTGGACAACTCAATGCGACGGGATACCGTGACTTGCGTAATGCTGTTTGGACTTGGGAAAATCAAGGTAAAAATATTGGTGAAATTTTTGAAATCATCTCGAAATTAGAAATCCAAGATGACTTGGATCTTGTTTATTTTAAAGCAAGATCAAAATTTTTGTCCATTTACGCGCCGACCGTAAAGATTGAGCGAAATGTTCCACTGAACCTTTTCCTTGATAACGAGGAACCGAATATGGCGGCCGGAGTTTCATTATATAAGGCGGAAGCTCATATTGGCGTAGGTGCTGATCTTCATCGTAATCCCAATATCAATCCAGATGCATATTTAGCCATGCTTTGCCATGAGGTCGGGCATTTATTGGGAGGAAAACCATATTCTGCAAATACCATGAAGCCATCGCCGCAATGGGCTTCAAACACTCCGTCTTCTTCAGAAGGGCAAAGTGATTATTTTTCTTCGCTTGTCTGCATGAAGAAAGTTTTTGCGGAAACAAACGCAAGCAAAATCGTTGATATTGCCGTCACCCCGAAAATTAAAAACTTGTGTGAACGTCAGTACCCAAAAATACTGGATCAAAATATTTGCAAACGAAGTATCAAAGCCGGATATGATTTAATGTTATATATTTCATCTATATACTCAAGCTTTGGTCCACTGACAGATTTTCTAAAAATGGAAATGGATGCTTCAGAAGGCCGCGGCCTCAGCGTGGGACAAATGTATCCATCTTTACAATGTCGATTTGACACTATTGTAGCCGGTGCGTTAAATCGAAACCAACCTGATTGCTGGTTTGTTGGTCCTTAAGCGACCCGAATCTGTTTTTCACTCATGATAAATTCTTTGATAAATTGGCTTATTTCTTCAGGCTTAGTTTTAATTGTCAAATGCCCACCACCGCTGGTCGATACAACTCTAAGACATTCTAAATTTTTTGCAAAAGCTTGATAAGCTTTCCCTGAGAATAAATAATCCTGCTCATCATAAATCAACATAGAGGTTGGCTTCTTTAAAGACTGAATGATTTTTTTATCCCAAAGAGCCCAATCCTCGTTATGTAAAATCCAAGTAAAGTTGTGAACTAAGTGCGCGACAAAATCTAACTTTTTGCCGGTTAGCTTCTGCGCAGGAGCATGACTCCGACTGCGCTCATCTCGGAAAGCGGCAATCAATTTTTTAATCAAAGCTTGGCCGATGGGAGTGGCTAAAGCCACTTTGATTCCTTTTTCTGTCCACGGAGTGACACAAAAATATCGCAATTCTGGAGGTATAAAATGGATTCCTGAATGCGGCAGCATGGGATTGATCAGCACCAATCGATCCACTAAATCTGGATACTGAATCGACAAGGCCCATGCCAGCGCTCCGCCATAACTTGTAGCTGCCAAGTTCACTTTTTGCTGCGGATAATTTTCTTTTAAGAATTTGGCTAACACTTCAATTTGGATCGAGAAAAAAATTTTATCCTGGCTTAGAAACAAATGCGAAATACTTGGAATCACAACACGGAAGTCTGATTTTAAATTTTCAACAACGGCGTCCCAGTGCATGACGCTGCCGCCATAACCATGAAGTAAAACTAAAATAGGCCCTTCACCGATTTCCCGATGAGTTATTTTGTGAGTCATCCATAGAGGTTATCGGAAAATAAGACAGGTGACTTAATGCCTTGGACTTAGGTCTAGCTTTGATCAGCCCCTGTTACTTTGAAGGTTTTGGAATCGGCTTTGCGATTATTTTTTCCGCAGGCTTTTCAGGCGGCTTTTCAGTCAATAACATGGTATCCAGGATCGCAATCGATTCAGTTGGTTTTTCAGAGCGGAAACCGCGAATTTTTTTAGTCGTATTTTCTTGTCGCTGAAGCTGTTCGGTCATATCGATGGTCACTGAACCGAAACATCGGACTTGGCAGGCCAGTCTTCGGCTGTCGATATAATAATTGGTCCCAATTAAACTTAATTCGGTTTTATTCGGCGGCATCACGTTCGATTCGCCTTCCACAATGCGAATGCGGCACTCTGCACAGGACGGAACACCTTTGCATAAAGATTTTATTTCAATTCCGTTATCCATGGCTAGCTGCAATAGCGTTTTCTCAGGGCTGGTTTCAAGTTCTATATTTTGGGGAACGAATTTAACTTTCAATTTCTTTCCTTATGATTTTGACTCGACAATCACTTTAATAAATTTTTTCTTACCGGCTTTGATTAAATATTCACGACCAACTTCTAAATCTAATTTTAATTTGGCGTCGGCCACCTTTTCGCCATTTAAGCTGACACCGCCGCCTTGAATTAGCCTTGAGCCTTCACCATTTGAAGTCACTAAGCCCGCCTTAACCATCAAAGCACTTAAACCCAAACCTTTTTCGGCAGCTACTTTTAATTCCGGGACTTCATCAGGCAACCCTTTATCAACAAAAATTCGATTAAATTCATCTTCGGCTTTCTGAGCCGCATCCGTGGAATGATATCTTGTCACAAAATATTTGGCTAAATTCACTTTTACATCGCGCGGATGCTTTTTTCCGCTTTTCACATCTTCACGCAGTTGAATTAATTCTTTTGGAGTGATTTCTGTTAACAGCTCATAATAGCGATACATTAACTCATCAGACACTCGCATGCTTTTTCCAAACATTTCTTTCGGCGAATCGACGATGGAAATATAATTATCTAACGATTTAGACATTTTATTAACGCCGTCCAAACCCTCTAAAAGCGGCATGGTTAAAACAACTTGAGGCTCTTGCCCGTAAGACGATTGTAAATCGCGGCCGACCAGCAAATTAAATTTTTGATCGGTTCCACCAAGCTCAACATCGGATTTTAAAGCGACTGAATCATAGCCTTGTGTCAGGGGATATAAAAATTCATGAATTGAAATCGGTACGCCCGCTTTATAGCGTTTGGTAAAATCATCGCGCTCAATCATGCGCGCCACGGTGTACTGCGCTGTCAGTTTAATAAAATCAGCTGGTGTTAATTTATTAATCCATGACGAATTGTAAACAATTTCAGTTTTTTCGGGATCTAGAATCTTAAAAACTTGCACAGCATAACTTTTTGCGTTCTCTTCAATTTCTTCTTTTGTCAGCATCGGACGAGTTGCATTTTTCCCTGAAGGATCGCCAATCATCGCCGTAAAATCACCAATCAAAAATTGAATATGGTGCCCTAAATCTTGGAATACCTTTAGTTTATTAAAGACCACCGTATGGCCAAAATGAATATCCGGACGAGTTGGATCAGCGCCAAATTTAATTCTTAACGGCTGCTTTTTTTCAGCCGATTTTTTTAACTTCTTAAGTAAATCGGCTTCGCTGATCAATTCAGCGCAGCCTTTCTTAATGAGTTCGATCTGATCCTGAGGCGCTAACATTATCTGGCATGCTCCACAGATCTTGTTTCACGAACGACAGTGATCTTAACTTGGCCCAAGTTGGGCATTTCTCGCTCGATTTTTCGGGCGATATCTCGGGACAGCATTTGGGCTTGGTCATCAGTCACTTTACTACTTTCGACCAGAACCCGAACTTCTTTTCCAGCTTGAAGCGCAAAACTTTTTAACACGCCATCAAAACTGTTACCGATACTTTCTAAATCTTCTAATCTGTGGATGTAAGCATCCATCTGTGGCCGACGAGCTCCCGGCCGAGTCTGCGAAAGGATATTGGCTGCATAAATAATCCAAGCCAAAATGCTATTTGGTTTTTCATCTTCATGATGGGCTCGAATAGCATGGCAAATCTCTTCAGTTTCGCCGTATTTTTTAGCCCACTCGGCAGCAACAAAACAGTGATTTCCTTCGGCGGTGTGATCGATCGCTAAGCCAATATCATGCAAGATTCCGGCTCTGCGCGCTTGTTTCACATTATATCCTAATTCACCGGCAATGAGGCCTGCAATGTAGGCCACTTCTAAACTGTGATTCAAAGCATTTTGAGCATGAGTGGATCTGTATTTTAAGGAACCAATCAGTTTGATCAGCTCTTGATGAATATTCGGAAGGCCAAGCTCGACAACGACGCGCTCGCCTTCTTCTTTCATAGACTTCATCAGTTCGCCACGCATTTTATCGACAACTTCTTCGATGCGGGCTGGATGGACGCGGCCATCTTCCATTAATTTTTCAATGGTCTTTCGAGCCAGCTCGCGGCGGACAGGATCAAATCCTGAAATCACCACGGCTTCTGGCGTATCATCAACGATCAGATCAACGCCGCATAAAGCTTCTAATGTTCGAATGTTTCGTCCTTCACGACCGATGATTTTTCCTTTCATCTCATCATTGGATAAGGCCAAAACACTGACGGTGCGCTCGGATGTGTATTCAGCCGCAAAACGTGCCAGCGCAATACTTAAAATTCTTTTCGCACGCTTGTCGGCCTCTTTCGTCGCGTCTTCTTCAATCACAGTAATGCGTTTTGCGCATTCGGCTTTTGCTTGCTCTTCCAAAGCTTCAAATAATTGGCGCTTGGCCTCATCAGCACTCATATTGGCAACAGTTTCTAATTGCCGACGCAACTCTAAGGTTTGATCCTCAGTTTTCTTTTCGCTTTCTTTCACACGATTTTCAGTGATCGCAATTTTTTCTTCGCGGTCTTTTAGATGAGCCCTTGATCTTTCTACTTCTTCAATTTTTTGGCGCTGCTGATCTTCAAGCTCTTTTAAGCGACGTTCCAGCTGTGATTCTTTGTTCTTTAGCTGTGACTTTTGCTTATTCAGCTCGGTCTCGACATTTTTTCGCGCTCGAACTTCAAAATCTTTAGCGCGAGTTTCAGAATCTTTTTTAATTTTCGCAGATTCTGATTTTGCGCGGTTGAGTATTTTTTCGGCCTCTGCTTTGCCAGATTTTCTTTGATTCTCATCTTGAATTTTCTTTATTAAAAATACGACAACGCCGCCCACTAATAATCCAAGAACAATTGCTATTGCTAATTCCATTTTCTCTAAACCCTTTCCAAACGATTCGCGGGAAGCGTCTCAGCTTGTGGGACTGACCACACACCTTGCTCACTCACGATCGCATTCATCTTCATGTCAAAAGACTCTGTCGGCAGAGCCCCCTCATAGATTTGAAACGTAAAACACGCGCCCACACGTGTGCCACTGGCCTTCGCCAGCATTTTGTCGTAGTGCCCTTGCCCACGACCCAAACGTGCGCCTTTTCGATCAAAGGCCACTCCTGGAATAATAAATCCTTGAATTTCATCCAAGGAAACCGCTTTGCCACTGACAGGCTCTTCAAAACCCAAAGCTCCTGTGGCAAATTTTTCAGATGAAAAAAACTGAATTTCATCCTCGATCATTTTGGGATAAACCCAATTAATATGTTTTAAGCTTGTAATAATTTTATCTAAACGCGGCTCATAACCAAAAGCTCGATAAGCCGCCCACGTTCCGCTTCGGGAGCTTAAAAATCCATTCATCTGTTCATTGAAACGTTCAACTTGAAAAGCCGATTGATGAGCCTGAAATAAATCGGCCCGCTGACGAAAGGATTTTCGCAGGTCTCGTTTTTGATTTGCAAATCGCAGATTTTCAAAATGCACAAAACTCCAAGCTCAATTAAAAGTCGCAGCTTTTTTTCAACCAACGGTTGAAGTCTTACAATTCAGCAACTTTATTGATCTTGGCATTTCCTAAGGAAGTTTCGCGGGAGTTATCCATTTCAAGGGCCAGCTTCAGAGTTTTCTCTTCAAGTCTTTCA
>JAYWDA010000265.1:0-12908 GCA_043780105.1 Pseudobdellovibrionaceae bacterium
TGCTCAGTTCAAATGGCGATAGGGAAATTGATTTTAATGAGCTTTATGAATATATCTCGATGCTGGTTTCGGCGGGACTTCGTTCTGTCGATGCGGTTCGTGCCATGGCAACTCTGGAACACTGTTTAGATCTTGATTCTAAAGATTTGTTGGGCCGACCCTTAGTAGATGATTTTAAATTGCCATTTATCAAAGAAAAAGAATTTAAAGCGGCCTTAACTAAGCACCGTGCGGAACTTTTTAATAATCTTCCCTATCTGATTGATTATTTCCAAAAATATCCCGAGCGCTGGAGCGAATTTTACGATCGGCTTTTGGATGCGGCCCGCTTAAATCCAGCGGGCTCTGGGCATATCGATCATGGTGACTTGAGGGTTTTTGTTATGATGATGCACTATCAAGAATCTTTGTTATTAGCTTTTGATCAGAATCGAGATGCCTTGCTATCGATCCCTGAGTTGGAAAAAGCAGTGCCGCGTTTCTTGAGCTTTCTGAAAGACTTACACATTCCGATTCCTTGGTTTTTGCAATCAGCCGATGAATCGCTTTTAAAGCACGGGTTTATTTATTTGGCGATTGAAGGTCATCAGCCCTCGGGGTCTGACTGGATCGGGTACGTTTGGGATCGCATCAAGGATCCAATGTTGGGCCAAGAACGCAAAGTTGATCGCGTCGGCGTAGCACAGGTTTTTCGCAACCTTAAACAAGAGTTGAAAAAGCCTTAATATTCAGGCTTAATCGTCCAGTGATTTGGCCTTACCTCATTCTTGCTTACCTTAGTCTTATCGTCTACGGCCTCGCTGATAACATTCGGGGCCCGCTGTTTCCTGAATTGATTCGCCATTTTGGTGTCAGCAACACCTTGGGCTCTTGGTTTTATGGAGTGGCCTCAATTTTTAGTTTTATCGGTGCTTGGTTATGTCTTCAAACCTTAAAAAAATTAGATCGCGTGCAGAATCTGTATTCAGCTCTTATCGTGCTGATGGCAGGACTTATAGGCCTTGCTTTAAGTCAAAATTATTACCATTTGCTACTAGCTTCAGCGATCCTTGGATTGGGTCTTGGCCAAACAACTGTTATTTTTAATTTGCTAGCGACGGTAGGAACCTCGACCAAGTATCGCAAACAAGCCATTTCTGGTCTGCACAGCATGTATGCACTTTCAAGTTTCCTTGCACCGCTGGTGGTGGCTGGAGTTTATAGACTGGGAGGCACTTGGTCTGAGTGCTTCTTTTTCGCGGCAAGCCTGTGTGGACTTCTTATTCTTGGGGGCGTGATTTTTTATCGGAAAGGAAACTCGGCTGCTGAAAGCGCGCTGGCGGAAGCTGCGCCGACCGAAACAGTGCCCGTCAAAAGACCCAAAGGGATTTACATCTTATCGACGGCTTTTGGATTTTATGTTGTTGCAGAAATACTGCTCAGTTCAAGATTGGCTCTTTATTTGCGCCTTGAAAAAAACTTCGATCTTGAAAAATCCAGCTTTTATTTAACTGGTTTTTTTCTTTGTTTATTAACCAGTCGAATTGTTTTCAGCATTTGGCCCCTTAAACGTTCGGTCTACTCTCAATTGCTAACGTCGTTAGTGATTAGTTTCATTTCTATTCTTTTGGGACTTTACGTTGATGAAAAGTTTTTTATTTTTGCGGGCCTGACGATGGGTCCTTTTTATGCTTTAAGTGTGATTTATGTTTCTGAGGCTTTTCCAGGTTTTCTGAATCAAGCCATGGCGCTGTCCATGGCCCTGCAATCCTTGATGGTGGTGCTGATGCACGTGACCTCAGGCTGGATGACAGATCAGTGGGGAATTTCTTGGGCGATGTTGGCAGGGCCCGCGTGTTTGGCTTTATCAATGGGACTTTTATGGGGTTTCCCCAGATGGAAAATGCAATGGTAAAGTCAGTCGAAAAAGCGTTGATAGTTTGTACTCCCGGCATGGAAAAAGAGCTTTTGGCAGAGCTAAAAGAAGTTTGGCCGTATTTATTGTCGCCGCAAGCACAAACTCAAAGTGAAGCCTTGCCTGAAATTGTTGTCATCCACGGCGGAATTGAAATTCCCTGTGATTTTTTTCGAGCCGTGCAATTTAATTTTTTTATGAAAACCGCAACCAGGGTTCTTTGGCGCATCAGTGAGTTTAAATGCCGCGATCTGAATAAGCTTTATGACAACTTAAAGCGAGTGCCTTGGGGACAGTGGTTAAAAACTTCCCAAATTGAATGGCATGTTTCTGCCTCAGGAACGCGAATGAATCATCAAAAGCGCATTAAAGAAATTGCAAATAAGGTGATCAGCGAATGTAAAATGCCAGCGGGACAAGCTCCCATCGATATTTATTTTAGAAATCACGATGATATTATCACCATCAGTCTGGATTTAAGCGGTGAAGCTTTGTACAAGCGAAGTCTTCAGAAAAAAGTCGGCGAAGCACCGTTTAGAGAAAGCTGGGCGCATTTTATTTTGCGCCGGATGATGAAAGGGCATGCTGGGTCCGAGCTGTCTTCGATTCATTTAGTCGATCCATTTATGGGATCTGGAACCTTTTTATTAGAAGCAGCTACTTTAAGAGCGCCTAATTTTTCTAGACCCTTTGCTTTTCAAAACTTAGTGCAAGCTCCGAAACTTTTTAAGTCGGCGACTTTTTCTTTAAATTATAAATGGTCTTCGCACCCGACATTTAGTGATCTTTATGGCTTTGATGCGGATCCTGAAATGGTTCGTCTAACAAAGGAAAACTTTGAAACAGATCAGGCCCAGTTTCGCCTTAAACAAGAGGAAATAAAGGTGGCAGTCGGGGACGCCTTTAAACCTGCAGCGCCTGTGCCACCACCAGTTTGGCTGGTGGCCAACCCCCCGTGGGGCGCAAGGCTTCCGCAGGATATGAAGTTTGAGGACTTGGCGACAAACCTTGTCAAAGCGTGGAAGCCAGCCAAAATGGCGTTGGTGGTTCCTACGAAGTCTTTAAATCCTGGATGTATTTCCGCCACTTATAAAGTTTCTGAAAATATCAGTTTAATTTTAGGCGGTCAGACTGTCGATCTTTTGATCTTTCAATGTAAAGAGTAGCTGACAATAAAGGGCTTTCTCGACATCGAAGGGGCCCTAGGTTACATCTTAAAGCAATGAAATCTTTATTATCACTAATGATATCGTTACTTCTTCTTTCCGCCTGTGAACCACGCGATGTTCGTTTGCTATCAGATTCCGAGCGCGGAAAAAAAGGTTTCAATGCGAAAGCCGATCAAGATGTTTTTTTCGGAGATACTTCGGCGGCGATTTTTGCTTTGGAAAAACAAATCGAAATAATTAATGTTTTAGAAATGACTTTGCATCCAGAATCGGCTGGTGAAGTTGGCTACGCTTACAAAGATGACCGAGCGACATCGCGGAAAAATATTCCGCCCGTATTGAATTTTTACCAGCGCCAGAACACAACTCTTGAAAAGGGCCGACAAGACAGTGTTATTAATTGGCAAGCGTCAGCGACGATGCAGCCTTTGAAATTAGACGGAGCGGGCAGTTTAGGTTTGTATTTGCCGCAAGCCCCAGAGGTTAAAAATCCTATCGCGGCTCCTCCTGCGGATATCATTGCTAAAGTCGAGCAGGAAATGGTGGAAATAACGCCAGACAAAGAAAATCAAAACTTATTTCAAATTGAAATCAAATTGATGAAGATCTCGATCTCAAAAGAGCTGCCGAAACCCTCCTTAACTGAAGTGAATATCAGTTCTCAGTTGACGGTCCGTCGCGATGACACGGCTGTTGGACTTCCAGCGCGGTACACGATTACAAAATCAAGCTTTAGCATTAACAATAATAAAGCGCGAAACACTGAGCCTGTAAGGACTCTAAACTTAAGCGTTTCAGAAAATTTTTCAGTGCACTTAGGGGCTTGTCCTTACTCGGTTGGATCACTAGGACAGATGACCAGCGAAAATAAAAAGGATAAAGACATTGTTCAGTTTAAAGAAGATTCACTGGTGAATCTAACGTCGATGGAAGAAGAGAAGTTGATTCCCTGTACGGAAGCAACGATTCGACCTCTGATCGATCTTTCAAGAATCTTACGAATGTAAGGGATTTTTAGCATGATGGATGCCGCATTAAAAAAAATTATTTTCATCCTTTTACTGGCAAGCGCTGCAGCGTCAGCCGAAGAAGGTGCGACGTCTAAGCTTTCGGTGACGGAAGCGGGTTCCGTTGCGGCTGAGGAAACAGCACCGTCAAATCCAGTGATCAAAGGCTATGCGACTCGTGATTTGATCAGCGCTGAAAAACAGATCTATAAATTTTCTTTCTTTAGCATGGCCGGTGGACGGACTGTTGATATTAATCGCGGCGGCACTAGTGTGGGTGCCTACAATTACCTAGGTTTAAGTAAAAAAATTGACTCAAATGATCAGGTGGGTTTTCGGTACGTTTTTTATTATGATACTGCAGGTTACAAATTTAATCCTTCCAAATTAAAAGAAGATTATGTTGGTTATCAAACTGAAATGGGTGATCCCTATTTTAGCTATTCAAGATATTCGATCGCCAAGTTTTCAGATTGGAACTTATCGGGAAGTGGTCGAATTTATTTGCCCTTATCACGATTTTCTCAAAGTACGAAGCTTGTGACTCAATTACGGACTGAATTCTTTTTTGACCAGCCGTTATTTAAATTTTCGAATTTTAATTTTAGCAATAAAACAGATTACTATGTTCAAACCCAAAAAGATTATCTGGATGGCGATGCGGCCAGGCGAGATGACGGGACTTACCCGTCAACGGCTGTCAAGGGCACCAAACAGTGGAACACTGAAAACTACATTGAAGTCGATGCTAACTTATCCAAGAAGTTTTCTTTTAAACCGCGCATGGGATTTGAAGATAGCTGGTATTATGGGTCAGCTGTAGAAAATATTGAGCCTCGTCATGATACAGATTTTAAAACACAACTGGGTTTCGATTATCGTGCAGCGAAGGCTTTAAGTTTTACTCTTGCTACGGAAAATCGCACGGCTTTATTAAATAGAAAAGATGCCGTGGCCATCGGTCGCCCTGAAGACACCCGATGGATTTTTATTACTTACGCTAGTTATTAATGACTTAAATTTAAATCAAATTCAGATAGAGCTAGGTGAAGCGTTTCCTCAGGCAATTTGAAATGATATTTTTGATCAGCTTCAAAGCTCAGTTCCTTGGCCCAAAGTGCCCAGCGTTCGCACAATCCTTGTTTGAAATTATATTTTGATCCATACATAGTGTCGCCTAAAATAGGATTTCCTAAGAAAGATAACTGCGATCGAATTTGATGAGTTCTGCCAGTCAGAAGTCTTATCTCTAGATCGCTTCCGGCGCTATCAACAGGAAATATATGTTCAACTTGAAGGTGACATTCCATGGCCTTTTCAAAATTATTTTCAAACACCTCACGGGGAGCCCGCAAGGAAGGTTTCATAAAATGGGTGAAAAGCCCCAACTCTTTCGTCCACTTTTTTTCAGTGCGAGCGAAGTATACTTTTTGGCTGAGTTGATTTTGTAAAATGACATTAAAAGTTTTTTGAAATCCTGGATTCAAAGCCAATAACCAAAGACCACCAGTGCCGGTGTCCAGACGATGGGTCAAATAAAACTGTTTTTGAAAGTGATTGGCAAAATAAGTGATTAAATTTTCTTTGCGATTATCGACGGTCGGGTGGCAGGGAAAGCCTTGAGGCTTATTAAAAATCACAAAATCTTTTTCCCAAGCAACAACAAAATTTTCTGCTGCCTGATTAAGCATGGGAAACCTTTTGGGTTCGATGTGAACTCGAACGTAGTCACCCGGATATATGGCGAGGTCTGTCAAACAGCGTTTCTGATTTAAATAAATAGCTCCGAGGTCGAGCCACTGCAGAAAAATATCTTCACTGATCTCTGTTTGAGAGATAATAAATTCGCTGAGCAGAAGTGTCTTAGATGACAGCAGATGGCGCACTCGTAACGGCGTTGACATTAGAGCCTCTGATTAGCACAGTGTGACGATGATTTTCAAGGAAGGTCTTATTTGAGTTTGGCGAATGAGCCGATATTTCAGTGGATGTCGCAGTACGCTTACCATCCTGGGTATGTGTACGCTGGCATCATCTGCATGATGCTGTTATCTGCCTTTGGCCTGCCGCTGCCTGAAGAGGTGACGCTGATTAGCGTTGGAGTCCTTGCTTTTATGGGCGGCCATCCAGATCTTTTTCCGCCGCCTTTTCCCGGTGCGCCCGTTGTTAATGCCTACGAAGCGTCTTTTGTCGCTTTTTTTGCCGTCTACGCCAGTGATTTTCTGATTTATTCAATCGGTCGAAATTATGGGCGCAAGCTGCTTTACAGTCCCAGGTTAAGTCGATTTTTCAAACCCGCGCTGATGGAAAAAGTAGAGCAGTGGACGCATAAATATGGGGCTTATGCCTGCGGAATTTTTAGATTCACCCCTGGGGTGCGCTTTCCAGGGCATCTGGCTTGCGGCATGCTTAGGTTTCCCATCTGGAAGTTTGCTTTAATTGATGGCCTCGCAGCAGCGATCAGTGTGCCCACGCAAATTATTCTGATTGCCAAATATGGCGAGCCTATTTTGGCTCGCATGCAGCAATTTAAATTTATTTTATTATGTGTTTTTGCGGTGGGACTTTTGGTCCTTCTTTTTCTTAAACTGCGAGAGCGATCCAGAGACCGTCAAGCCGCTTTGGCTTTAAACCAAGTGTCAGCCGATAATTCAAAATGAAGACTCAGCTGCACGGGCTTGAGCGATTTGCGACCATCACGCTCATGCCAAAATATTTTTTCGTAGCCATTGAGTAAGCCATAAAGCTCTTCTCGTAAGCGAAATAAAAGTCCTGCTTCTGAACCCAGCAGCCAATCCATTTGTACCAAATAAAGAGCTTCTTCTAAATCGGGCGGCCGAAAGCTTTCTAAAAATTCTTTTGGTAATTGATCCACGAGGTTGACGGCATTATGGGCCCACTGTTCAAAGTGTTTTTTCATGGGTTCAACCATCAGTTTTTCAATTCGGACATCGCTATTTTTCCCAGCCACAAAAGGCAGCGCTAATTTTTTAAAATTATAATAAAGAACAGCGTCATTCACGACATATTCTGCTTTGGGTAAGTAGTCTGAGATCGAGTCAATTTTTAAACATTCGTGGGAAGCATCTTCAACGTGAGCATTGAAATCAACGGCCATCAATGACCTTAAATTAAACAAAAGACTGTATAAAGTCTGACAACGATCAATAAAAGGTGTTGAAAAGTGCAATCCAAAATTAAAAATCAAAGGCGACGAGATTTTGCTCTCTAAGTAAGTCATCGCATCTAGTAAAGGCCAGAGTTGTTTTAAATCCAAACCGTCAGAGGCGCAGGCGCGGTCTAGAGTCTCAATAAAAGTTTTTTCAAAAGTCGAAACCATTTTAGGATCTAGATAAGGAACTTTGGCTTTGAGAGCTAAAACTCGTTCTTGTGAACGTTCAAACATCGTGTGATGCGGATCTAATTGATTCCAAGCCTCTTGATAGGTTTCAAGATTCACATCAGATGTTTTTGCGGGGCCTTGTAAGTGGGGATTTAAACGCATCAAGGAAAGTCCAACCAACGCATCTGACATATATTTCAAGGGCTTTGCGTGAGCAACGTTCTTTTCTTGAGCTGAAGCGATCTTTAGCGCTGTTGGTTTTGGCAAGGGACCGCTCTCTGTGATGACGTGAAAATCGAACTTAATATTTTGCTTCTTCATTAAAATACCCCTTAGCCTAGAGTTTAGACCTTTATAGATCGGTGCTTTTTTAAAGTTGTGAGAGTCGGGATTTTATGCGACAGCTTCTTATGGACTCTGATCTGGGTTTTTGGGTGGATTCTCATTGTCATTTAGCGGATCCTCGCTGGGATCAAAGTCGCGCGGCCATGGTCGCAGAGGCGCGGCGGCAAGGCATTGGATTTTTTATGCAAGGTGGAGTTGATCCGGCTGATTGGCAGCGGCAAATTCACCTTCAAAAAGAATTTCCCATCGGTCTGTGTTTTGGTTTGCATCCCTATTTTGTCGCCAGCCATTCCGAAGAGGAATGTGAGTCCGCATTGGACGAGCTAGCGCCGCTGCTGCCACAAGCTATGGCTTTGGGAGAGCTGGGTTTAGATTTTAGACCCCATATCATGAAAGACTCAAGCGACCGCCAAATTCAAATTTTTGAAGATCAGCTGACTTTAGCTGAAGCTGCTGAAAAACCCATCGTCCTCCATCTTGTGCAATGCCATGACGAGGCTTTACAGATTTTTAATCTTTGGGGGGTGCCTCCTAAAAAAGGTTTGGTTCACTCTTTCAATGGCAGTTGGCAAAAAGCTCAGGATTTCATAAAACTTGGATTTTGCCTTTCGGTGGGAGGACCCTTGGTTCGCCCTGATAATGAAAAACTCAAACAAGCCGTGCGCGAGATTCCCTTAGAATACCTTCTGCTTGAGACCGACAGCCCTGACCAGCCTCCGCAAGCCCTTCAGGGGCAGTTGAACCCCTTATCTAGCTTGTTGATGGTGGCGGCTGAAGTGGCTCGGTTAAGGAATAAAACGCCGGTTGAAATTCTTGAAATCAGCACGAACAATTTCAAAAGACTGTTTCCAAAGATCTGAAGCTTTTGCTATAAGAAGGTCATGACAGAATTTCCTCAGCCGGTCGAATCCAATTATGTTCTTCATCGTCGTTTTGATCGTATGGGTCGCCTTGTGGGCGATAGTGCGATGGAAAAATTATTTCGCAGTCATGTCATGGTGATTGGTTTAGGTGGAGTCGGTTCTTGGGCCGCAGAAGCATTGGCTCGAAGTGGTGTAGGCCGGATTACTTTGGTCGATTTTGATGAAATCTGTATTACAAATACCAACCGCCAATTGCATGCTGTGCAAGGCATGGTTGGAAAAAAGAAATCCGAAGCGATGGCCGAGCGCCTGCGAAAAATTAATCCGCAAGCCCAAGTTGAAGCCATTCCGATGTTTTACAACGAAGAAAACTCTGAAACTATTTTCTCTAAACAGCCTGAATTTATTTTAGACGCCATCGATAATTTAACAGCGAAATGCCATTTACTAAGCCAATGTTTAAAAAGAAAAATCCCTGTGATCACCAGTGCCGGATCTGGGGCCCGTATGGATCCCACGCAAGTGAAGATTGTGGACCTGGCACAGACAACGGTAGATCCAATGGCCCATCAGGTTCGAAAAATTTTACGTCAAAAATATGATTTCCCTGAAGAGAAATTTTTTGGTTTGCCGTGTGTTTTTTCTGAAGAAGTTCCCAGCGATCCGATGACTTTACATTATGATAAAGGCGAAGGGTTTAAATGTGTTTGTCCGCAAGGCCAAAATAATTTGCACAGCTGCGAACATCGTAATGTCATTTGGGGCACAGCTAGTTTTGTCACGGGCACCTTTGGACTGGCTATGGCCTCATGGGTCGTTCGGCAAATCGTCGCGGATGCGGCTATCGTGAAGGAGAATTAATGTCAGTTGTCTTATTTTTTGGATTTTCCTTTCTTGTTTTAATCAGTGGGTGGACATTGGTGGGGTTTAGCCTTCATCATAACTGGAAGAAGTCGAAAGATGCTTCCCAGGAGACCTCAAATGAATCTGCAGTTCTTAAGTAAACAGCTCAATAAGAAGATTCAACGTCAAATCCAAACGCAAGCAACATATGCTTTTTCAGTGGCCAGGTCGGCCCATTTTCTAGCGCAAAATTTAGCTATGCCAATGGTTGAAAGACTTGCCGCTGGGACAAAAAGGCCTTCCCCTTTAGAAATGCGCGATCAGGTTCAACAAATCATCTCGCAAGCTTTGGCTCTTTTAAAAAAAGATGCAGAAAATATCACCAATGGATTTTATCCTGTCGAGGTTTTGCGACCGGAAAATCCCGGTAAGCATGCCGTGCGGACTCTAAAAATTATATGGGACGGAATTGCGCTGTCCCGTCGCCGCCGGGATAAAAAAGCCCACGAATTTGGTTCTGAAGAGCAGCAATATTTAAAAGATGTGCCAGAATATTTCCGAAGAAATTTTCATTTTCAAACCGGTGGGTACCTGACCGAGCAGTCCGCCGATCTTTATGAGCATCAAGTGCAAATTTTGTTTATGGGTGCTGCCGATGCCATGAGGCGAATGATGATTCCGATGATGAAAGCAGAAGTTTCAGGCGATGGTGAAGGCCTGCATTTTTTAGAAATCGGAGCGGGGACAGGCATTCTGTCGAAATTTATGAAGCTGGCATACCCGAAAGCTGAAATCACAGTGTCAGATTTAAGTGAGCCCTACTTAGCCAAAGCAAGACAGCAGTTAGCGGGTCAGCAAGGGTTTCACTTTGTGCGAGCAGCTGGTGAAGAATTGCCTTTTAAAGATAAAACCTTTGATGCTGTCTATTCATGTTTTTTATTCCATGAACTTCCTTTGAAAATTCGAGAACAAGTTTTAAAAGAATCATTTCGAGTTTTAAAAACAAAAGGTCTTTTAGGTTTCTTGGATTCTGTGCAGAAATCTGACACCCAGTTTTTATGGGCCCTTAAACAATTTCCTGTGGATTTCCACGAGCCGTTTTACAAAAACTACACGGAGCACGATATGTCGGCTTTGATTGAAAATGCAGGTTTTTCAAAAATCCAGAAGGATATCGGCCTTTTCGCCAAAGCTTTGGTCGCTAAAAAGATCCGCGCTCATTGAAGTTTGCATCGTTTAAAGGACGGTGCTAGGGTTTCCATAAAAGGGGAAACCAATGAAAAAAAATCTAGTATGGCTCACTTTATTAGCGTGCGGAATGACCAGCTGTAATCCGGTCACAGGTATTTTAAAAGTTGAAAAGCCTTTAAAGGTCATTCATCAACAAACTCAGAATTGCAATCCCATGGGGCATGCTTGCCCTGATCAAAAAGAAACAGTGAACATTAATCCTGGCAACTACGTTATTAAGATGCAGCTTTCTAGTAAAAAGTTGGCTGTTATTTCTATGAAAACGGCTTCTCGTCAATTAAGTCTGAATTTAAATATTCCAAATGGCCGCGGGATTCCAGAAAATGGTCCTTTCCACCTTACTTCTCATGAAAGCGGACAGCCTTTTGATTTTGAATCTGTGATGACAACAAAGCGCTCGGATTCAGCACTTCAGCGATCTTTTGAGGCTTGTCAGTATGAACAAAACGAAACAGTCTGCACGCCGCAAGGTTGCTGGGTTGAGCATCGTATTCGTCAAGGGGCTCGAGATATTCGATATATTGACCGTACAACGATACAAAAATTAGAAGGCTCTTTTATGGATCCGAGTTCGAAAGAACAACTTGCTGTACTCAATGGCGATCGAAGTTCAGTGCAACGGATCATCCAAGCTCAAGGACCTTGCTACTAAAGAATATTAACCCCGGTAGTGGACGGTTCGACCAGAGCCTTCGCCGGGGTATTTTCTGTGATTTGCGCCTGGATAAGCAAAACCATTAATAAAAACTCGGCGCGATTTTCCTGAGATATTCGGCTGACTGCCATGCACTGAATAAGGACTAAAAAAAGCAATATCTCCTGGCTGCATCAGCAAAGGGACGGCGTTTGAAACATCGATGACTTGCTTCACGTCAGGTACTTTATCTAAACCTAGGTAGCCTTCTTGTGCAGAATTCGGAACAAATAACACGGGCCCATTATCGGCGGTCACTTCGTCGATCGCCATCAGCGTTTGAACATAACTGCCGCGGCCATTCACATCAGTCCAATCCATAGTTCCAAAGCCGCGATGTTGGCAGTCTTGGTGCCAATCAAATTTTACCTTGTCGCCGGAAAGTTTGTAATGACCTTGGCAAATCAGTTGCTCCATCGTGCTTGTGCCCAGCAGAGCACTGCAGATACTTAAAGTCCGATGATCTTCGCCGACTTTAAGTAAACTTGGTTCAGCTCCGCCCATCCACACAATTCGGTCAATGCGTCCGTCTTCCACAACAAATTGTGAACCATAAAGTACTTGGGTGGTTTTTAACGTCAGAGCAATTTTTTGCAAGCGATCGAAGGCTTGGCTGATCTCCGAGATTTCATTTTTTGAAAACAGTCCTCGAACGACAAAATATCCTTCCGTATAAAAATCATGAATATGTTGTTTGAGGGAGCTCATCGGATCTTGTTTATAGGCATGCACCATCATTCTTAATCCTTCCAAATGTATCAACCGGTCCTAATATTATAGGCAGAATCGAAAATAAAATGAAGTCAGGACTGGATGTTTGTCTAAATTAAGCCAGTTTATAGTCGTGTCCAGTCAAGTCGCGCGACAAGCGTCCGATCTAGTTTGTAGATCAGATTGGAAGATCTAAAGCAGGTCAAGGAGGGTTGATGTTTTTCTTCGGAGGATTTTTTGGGAATGCGAATCACGACGAATATAGCTTCAATCAATGCGCAAAGAAGCTTTGCAACGATCTCTCGTCAGGAAAATAAAAGTCTAGCTCAGCTAGCAAGCGGTCAGCGAATTAATATCGCGGCCGACGATGCCGCAGGGCTTGCGATCAGTGAAAACCTAAAATCTCAGATCAGGTCTGGCCAGCAGGCCGTTCGTAACACTAACGACGGGATCTCGTTGGTCGAGGTGGCAGAAGGTGCTTTTAATGAAATTAACAATATGGTCGTTCGTTTGCGTGAGCTTGGAATTCAAGCTGCCTCTGACACCATCGGCGACACCGAGCGCGGCATGGTCAACAAAGAAACTCAGCAACTTAAACAAGAGATTGATCGAATCGCTTCTGTAACGACTTGGACGTCAACAAAACTTCTGGATGGAACCTCGCCTCGTTTTGATTTGCAAGTAGGTATCTTTGCAAACCCCAAAGAAAATACGATCAGCTTTGATCCGGCTCAAAATAATGTGCGCCTCAGTGCTTTAGGATTAAGTGATATTGATTACTCGAAAAA
>JAYWDA010000266.1:0-12340 GCA_043780105.1 Pseudobdellovibrionaceae bacterium
CCCGGCAACTGGGAATTTAATTTCACGACTTCGTCGACAAGTTTTTTAATAAGTGATTTAATTTCTGGCGACTCAGCAATTGTTTGACCTGTTAACCCCATTCGAACCCACTTTCTAAAAACCGGCTTCATTGCGAACGTAATTACTTGATGGATTCAGTTTAATTGCCGCAACCGAACAAGACAAGACACGCGGTAGACATCACAGGTCTTTGTTACTACAATTTTTCAATGCCTCTTCCGAACTTAGCACAGACTTTCATCACGATTCTTTTATGCCTTTTTGCATTTGAAAAAACACAGGCCCAGTCGGCGCCCTTTGAAACAGGTCTAGTGAATTATCAAAATAAAAGATTTTTGGAAGCCAAAACCTCTTTCGAAGAGGTTCTTAAGACCTCTCCTTCGGATGCTGCAGCGCTTACCAACCTTGGTCTTACGGCCTACCAGCTAGGACAAAAGTCCTGGGCGATTGCGTACTTCAGAAAAGCGCTCAGTTTAAATCCTGATCTTCCAGCCGCCCATCAAGGCTTGGCCTTTGTTCTTCCACAATTAGACATCAAAGAAATTCCCCACCAAATCGAGACTTACGAGATGATTCGAGAGAAGTTTTTGGAGTCGAGCGGTGAATACTCTTATTTTTGGATTTTGGCTGGGCTGATTTTTTTGTTAGGTTGGAGTCTGATCAATTATTTCGGACAACGCAAACGGGCCGAAAACGAAGATTTACCTGATCCTGCTTTTCCTTGGATCGCGGTTTTTGCAGGCTTTTTTTCAGTGATCTTCCTTAGCTTGGCGTTAGCTAAAATTTATGACACCCAGATTCCACGCGGGACGATTGTTGAAGAAAAGATTTCGGCGCAAAGTGCACCCGGGGAAAACCAGCTGAGTCTTTTTGATCTCTATGGAGGCTTTGAAGTTGTAATTCGAACTCAATCTGGCGACTGGGTACAAGTCACTTATCCAGGCGCTTTGACCGGTTGGATTAAAAAAAGTTCCCTCTATGTCACTTCCGGAGGCACGCCGTGGTAAATTATTTTTGGGATAATATCTTTAAGACCAATCGCCAAGAAAAAAGCCTACAAAATGCCTTGAGAAATAATATTCTTTTTTCTGATCTAAGTGCGCGCGAATTAAGCTTAATCAAAAGCATCGTTAATGTTAGAAACTATCGCACAGGCGAGACTATCTTTCATCAAGGTGAAATTGGTGTTGGCCTTTACATTATCCTTTCAGGAAGCGTCGATATTTCAGTTGAAGAATCCAGTGTCGTTGGCGAAGCACCTAAGTCAACTTTTGTAACACGACTTTCTGACGGTGACTTTTTCGGCGAAATCGCTTTGGTGGAAGAGACCGGTCGAAGAACCGCGACTGCAACGGCCCATGAAGAAACAATTTTAATTGGTTTTTTTAAGCCTGATCTGATGGAAGTGATTTCTAGAAATCCCACTGCCGGAGTAAAAATCCTTATTGGACTTGGTCGAATTTTAGGAACACGTTTATCTGAAACAACGGCCATGATCCGCGTTTTAAAAAAGAAAGTAAAACGTGATGAGAGATAAGTATCTTCCACTTGTCGAAAAAATCCGCACGCGAAAATTATTTTTCTTCTTAGGCGCGCTGATTTTCCTCATCGTTGTTGTTGCGTTTATAAAAAATCTTTTGGTCTCTTTTATTTTGGCCTTTGTCCTATTTTTTCTTCTGAATCCCATTGTTGATTATTTTGAACGACGCGGACTTTCTAGGCTTTATTCGACCCTCATTCCTTTTGCCGGCATGACTGTTGTCCTAGCCATTTTCCTGCCGTTCTTTATTCCAATGCTGGTCACTCAGTTTGATTCCTTAAGAGCCGATTTTCCGAAATATATCGACGGGATTATTGGTTTAATTAACGAAATCCAAGCCCGCTACAGCGGTTTTTTTACGGCTGTTTATAAAACCAATATCGCTCAGCAAGCCCAAGAAAAGTTCACGGTTTTTGCACAAAATGTTTTTAAAGAACTTCCCGAACATGTTTCAAACTCGCTGACAGTGATTTTTCTTTCTCCTTTTTTAGCTTTTTTCATGTTGTTAGATGGTCGCGAACTGGTGCGAAATATTTTTAGCTTAGTTCCTAATAATTTTTTCGAATTAGTTCTTAATTTAAATTATCAAATTACCACTCAGATGGGCGGCTTTATTCGAGCCCGGCTTTTGGAATCCATCATTGTCGGTTTTGTTTTATGGATTGGCTTAATGATTGTCGGCGCACCTTACGCTCTGGTTTTGGCCCTGATTGGTGGGCTGCTTAATTTAATTCCTTACTTGGGTCCGCTGATTGGCGCCGTCCCGGCTTTTTTAATTGCTATGATTAATGGGGCTTCGCCGGCAGAGTATTTTTCCCTCAGCATTGTCTATGCGACGGCTCAGGCTGTTGATATCGTTTTTGTCATTCCATTTGTTGTCGCAAAAATCGTCGATCTTCACCCGGTTTCAGTGGTTTTATCTGTCCTGATTGGTGCTCAAGTCATGGGCATTTTGGGCATGATCATATCGATTCCTTTAGCCAGCACGCTGAAGGTCACTTTCTCAGCAGTTTACAAGCACTTAACTGAGTTCCGAGATTAGGAACCTTTGTTGACTTTTTCAGCACTGCGCGATTAAACTTCTGGCTGATATGAACGCCTTTTCAAAGCTCCTTATTATTTTGATGTGTTTTTATTTCGTCGGCTGCTCAAGCACGGATAAAAATAGTGATACACCTGAGGGTGTTTATGCGATTGCTCAGCAGTTTGAAAAAGATGATCGCTATGATGAGGCCATTCGCAGATACCAAGAAGTTAAAAATAAATTTCCATACAGCAACTGGGCCGCCAAAGCAGAGCTTGCGATTGCAGATGTTCATTACAAAGATGAAGCTTTTGCGGAAGCCCAATTGGCCTACCAGGCTTTTAAAGAGCTTCATCCAAAGCACCCGCAAATTGATTATGTTTCTTTCCGCGTAGGTCTTAGTTATTACAAGCAGCTCCCCGACAGCATCGATCGTGACCTGACGCTCGCAAATGAAGCGATCCACGCTTTTGATGACGTGATTAAAAATTACTCTCGCTCTGAATATGTCAAAGAAGCGACGGAAAAACGGGCTGATTCCCTGAAGCGATTAGCAACAAAAGAAGACTACATTGCAGAGTTTTATTTCGTTCGTGAAAAATACTTAGCGGCGTTCAGACGCTACGAAAATCTTTTGAGTCAGTACCCGGGGCAAGGTTTTGAGGCTAAAGCACTTTCTCGAGTGGCGATCAGTGCCCATAAAATCAGTCAAACCGATAAAGCCATCAGTTATCTTAAAAAACTAAAAGCTCAGTTCCCTGATTCTGCGGAATACAATCAAGCAAGAAAGATCATCGAATGAGTCAGTTTTTAAAAGAAGATCTTCTGATTGAAGCTCGAAATAATTTTATCAACGGCAATTATCGAATATCCGAGCCTTTATTGCAGCAGTTGATTTTACAAGGCACCAGAAACCCTGAAGTTTATCAAATGCTTGCGACTATTTTTTACGACAAAGGCCAGTTTTCTAAAGCCATTAAAACTTTTAAACGCGCTTTAGAAATTGATCCGACTTACACCGATGCCAGCGTTGGTCTTTCAATTATTTTAAATGATTTAGGCAAGTATGAAGAGGGCCGTCAGGTCTTTATGGATGCCCAAGAACTGCTCGAGAAAAAAACCAATAAAAGCGATCCTTTTGTGGATGAGCGCTTGGCTTCGAAGCATGAAGAACTGGGAGATTTGTATTTTCAGTACAAAAGATACCCTGAATCCTTAGAACAAATTTTAAAAGCTTTAAAGCTAAGTGCGCGTAAACCTGAGATAACTATGAGACTGGCCGAGGTATACTCCCAAATGGGGGAACACGAGCGTGCCGTTAAGGATTTAAAGGCGTTAGTTCGGGATTACCCAAGTTTAACAGCGGCTCGCTTAAAATTAGGTTTAATTTTGTACAACAGAAACCGCATTGCTGAGGCCGTTGAGCAGTGGGAAAATATTTTGGTTCGGGATGCTCAACATCCGGAAGCTTTAAGATATATTAAAATGGCACAAGCGGCGGGAATCACGTCGCTAGAAATGTAGGGATCACATGGCCCAAATCAAAGATCAAATGGTGCAATTCTTAGCTAAAAAAGACATTGATGTTTTAGTCACTCAATTAGCCACGCAGATCGAACGCGATTATGAGGGTAAAGAAATTATTTTTATTTGTCCTTTGCGCGGATCCGTTCATTTTATGGCCGATCTGATGCGAAAAATTGATCTGCCCCAACAGGCTGATTTCGTTTATGTGAAAGCCGTTGAAAAAGGTGGCGCTGTTAAAATCGTCAAAGATATCTCGCTAAATATCAGCGGGAAACATGTGATTATCGTTGAAGAGATCATCGATACGGGCAGAACTCTTAGCTTTTTACGAAACAGACTGTTTGCATCTGCACCAGCGTCTTTGAAAATTGTTACATTACTTGATAAGCCGGCTCGGCGTGAACTTGCCATCAAACCGGATTACATTGGTAAAACAATTGATGACCGATATGTGGTTGGTTACGGAATGGACTCAGAGGAAAAGGGCAGAAATTACCCAGACGTTTATCACTTAAAGAACTAGCTAACTGCAACGTTCACTATAAAAAGCACCAATACACTTAATACATAGACTACGACCAAGGGTCTAGACATAAAAATACCGCCTCTCCAAAGCCAGAATAAGCATTGCTGCTATCGGGGTCAAGACTTCGCTGTCAAAAGTCTAGTCGGCTGCTCTTTTGGTTTTCACTGCAAAATCTTAATATGAGACATGTGCAGGTCTTCAGCGGAAACAATCTCCATCCGATAGTAAGATCAGTTAAGGAGACTTATTTATGAAATCGTTAAGAAAATTTTCGAAACGTCTTTTGAAAAATGATCGCGGACAAGGAATGGTTGAATACATTCTTTTATTAGTGATCGTTGTTGGCGTTGTTACATTTTTTAAGAAACCTCTTATGGAAATGATCAGCGACAAAACCGGCGAATTAAAATCAGCTGTTGGCGCGATCACAACACAATAGTCAAAGATGACTTTAGAATACGTTCTTTTATTAGTAGCAACCATGGCTCTGTGCTTTCGCTTTATGGTGGAAGCACCGAAGACAGCCTTTCGAACTTCAGCGCCTCGCCTAGGGGCCAGAGTCGAACGCCACTTGGCCACAGGCACAGGTTTCACCAGTAATAAAAGAGCAAAAGCACGATGGGAACCAGAGCCACGTCAGTGAGGTCAATATGCAGCTTAAGAATGAGCGTGGACAATTAGCCTTAGAGGCTGTTCTCCTAATGACAGTGATCTTAAGTGCGACTTTATTGGGAATTAAACTTCTTAAAGAAAACGATGTGCTTTCTAATTTGGTTGAATCCCCTTGGGAACGAACTTCGGGAATGATTGAGACTGGTATTTGGGGTCCACCCTCCGCTAACAGAAAAAAAGTCCCTTACAATATCTCGCGATTTTATACACCGATCCACCAATGAAAAAGCAAGCTGGAATTATCACGGTTGATTTTTTGATCTCGTTGATGCTCGCCAGTGTTTTTTGCACAGTTTTGTTTGTCTTCACGTTTACTTTTACCGTCGTTGAAATTTCCCAGTACATTGCTTTTTCAACAACTCGCGCTTTTATTGCCGGCCACCTTACACCAGATGATCAAGTTAAAATGGCGACAAATAAGTTTAAGCAATTTATTGGTCCCAGCGGTAACAAGGAAATTTTGCCCCTTTTTAAAAATGGCTGGTACGAATTGTCTCCACCGGATATTCGTGGTGCTGGCGAAAGTGGAAAAAGTTTTGAAAGTGATTATGGCTCAGGGTCAGAATCAGTAAAGAGTTCTTACACGGGCATTCGATTGAGATTCAATGCAAAACTATTAATGCTTAATTTTGGAATCCTAGGATCAACTTCGAAGTCCGGTGAAGGCTTTTTTGCCAACGTCACTGGACTTATGATCAGGGAACCCACGACGGAAGAATGTAAAAAACAGTTCACCCTAGATAATCGCTACCGGGCCATCCTGGACCTTGATCCACGCTTCAATGATTACAGGGGAACGTCCGATAAGTATCTTGAGATGGAGGACAACGGATGTTAATCACACAACATCTTCAAAATGAAAAAGGAATGGCGGCATTGGAAATGATTCCAATTACGATCATCGTTGTACTTTTATTAAGCTTTTCATTTGGATTTTTCGGAGTCATTCACACAGGAATTTTAAATTCAATGGCAGCAAGAAATTATGCATTTGAAACTTTCAATCATCGAACTGATTTAAGCTACCGCAGGTCGAACGATTCAAAGCAAAATCTTCTTGAAGACTATTTTTATAAGGACGGTTTTAGAACCCACTCCATCACTAGTGAAAAACGTCCCAACGGTGCAAATACTTTGGTGGCCACCAGTCGCGAAATTGCTTTTGGCTGGGATATCGGCAAACCCGAGGTGATTTCAAATCCAGGTTTTCACAATGAGGCTGTTTTACAAATTAAAGATGATGGAACAAGGTACACGGCGACGGCTGGTTCAAATCCGGTTTGGGTACAAACAAGTTATGGAATCTGTTTAACACGAAAGTGCGAGTAAACTTGAGGTGAAGTATGGGCTCTAATGAGACAAGAAATTTATGGTTATCGATTTTGTTTGGCGTTTTTGCCAGCTTCTTAATTTATTCTTACTCGCAAGAAAAAAAAGCTGAGTACGATAAAAAATTCGGCGCTATTAAATCAGTTGTCGTTGCAAAAAATGATATCCGCGAACTTGAAATTATCAACGAAACGATGCTCGAGACAATTACTGTTCCGGCTGAATACATTGATCCTAATGCGATTGGTAACAAAGAAGAAGTTGTTGGCAAAGTTGCCGCCATTCCAATTCCAAAAAAACAACAAATCTCTAAAAATCTTTTACTGATTCCTGGTGCAGACACTGGAATTTCAAATCAAGTCGCTCTTAATAAAAGAGCCGTTTCAATTCCTGTTGATGAAGTTCGTGGCGTCGCAAAGTTAATTCACCCTGGTGACCGAGTCGACATCATCGTCGCATTAGACACCGGTAAAGGCGTTACCCAGAGACGAGAGAGCGTCATCCTCATGCAAGCTGTCGAAGTATTAGCCACTGGTGTCTCAATTGTAAACAATATTCCCCGTCTAGTGGAAATGGACCCAAATGGGAAAAATATCATACAAACCAGTCTTACAGGCGATACAAAATATAGTACCATTACAGTAGAGGCCTCTCCAAAGGAGGCTCAGGATTTGATTTACATACTGTCGACTTCGCCGGGCAATATTTATTTCACCCTGAGGAATCCGAATGACCAAGCGGCTCCCTCAAGATTGCCAAGCTCGACGGCAGAGTCAGTTTTAGGCAGACCATCGTTAGATGCGGCTCCAGTTGTCGCAGCTCCGGTGTTTCAAGCTCCGGCGTATGTGCCGCCGAAGCCAGCTCCAGCTAAGAACAACAGTTCTTACAGGCGCCTTTAAGTTTTAGCTTTTTTAACAGGGGGATGGGGATGAGATTCTTTACCACATACATCATGTGCTTAATTTTAAATTTCTCCCTGACCGTTCGCGCGGAAGATGATCTCGAAGATACATCTTATCGAAACCGACAGTACATTTCCCTCACAATGGGAATTGAACAAGAAGTTAAACTTCCGACCATGCCTGAAAATATCGAAACCAAAGGTGACTTCAGAAATATCGTTGGTGTTGAGTACTCAAAGCAGCAAAATATTTTCCGCGTCAGTCCAAAAAAACCAGGCTTTGGAACCTTAACTATTATTGATAAGAAAACTCAGAAAAAAGTTCTAGAATATCAAATAGATGTTAAGAAAAGCGATCTAGAAAAAGTTGCGAAAGAAATTCGCTCATTGATCGGTGATATCGAAGGTGTCTCGATCAAAGTTATTAACAATCGTGTTGTTGTCGATGGCCAGGTGCTTTTGCCCAAAGATCTAAGCCGTATTTATCGAGTGATTCAACAATTTGGCGAGCAAGCTTCAATGCTGGTGACGATCAGTCCCCTAGCCCAGAAGAAAATTGCAGAGTTTATTTCAAGAGATATTAATAACCCAGAAATCGATGTGAAAGCTGTGAACGGAAAGTTCGTCTTAACTGGTTATGCCAACAGCGAGGACGAAAAAAGCAAAGCTGAAATCATATCTAAGATTTACGTACCTGATATCGTTGTTGAAGAGTCTGAAGAAAAAGGTCTGATTAAAGTTCGAAAATGTATTAATGACTGCGTGATTAACCTGATTGCAGTGAAGGAAAAAGGCGACCAGCCCCCACCAAAGCTGATTCAAATGGTCGTGCACTTCGTTGAATTAAATAAAGATTACTCAAAAGCTTTTAATATCGGCTGGGCTCCCTCATTAGGAGAAGACGGATCTAATATCGCTATTAGCAGTGGAAGTGGCGGCGGCGGAGTTGTTACAACATTGACAGCGACGATCGGAAATTTATTACCACGTCTAAACTGGGCCAAAGAACACGGGCACGCTAGGATTTTAGAAAGCACAAGTCTAGTGGTTGAGGATGGAAAAAAAGGTGAAATTAAACAAGTCACCAACCAACCCTATTCAGTCTTAGGTAAAGATGGCGCACAAGGGACAGCCTTTGCTGAAATTGGAATTCGTGCGGCGATCACAGGTGTCATTTTAGCGGGAAACTCAGGCACCGTAAGTATGGATATGGAATTTTCACTGAGCAATCTTTTGGGAACTGATAGCAAAGGCGCTCCGATCACAAGCAACAACACGATCAATACAAAGATTTCTGTGCGCGATAAACAAAGTGCTGCCGTGGGTGGTTTGATTCGTAATGCCACTTTTACGGACTACAACCGTTTGCCGGCAGGAGCAAAGAACCCCATTATTAATCTTTATGCCTCAAAGACCTTTCAGCGAAAGCAAAGCCAGTTTGTTGTCTTTGTTACTCCGGTGGTGAAAGCCTCTGCCAGCGCAGGCTCTGAACAGATTAAAAAGAAATTCAGAATGCACGACTAGACCCTTTTCCCAGACCCGGTTCTAGACTCGATTCAGACAAGAAATCTGCCGATCTTAATTCGGGGGACGAATTGGCATTAAATCCAAATTGTACAATGATCGGTATTATTGGCGGCAAGGGCGGCGTTGGAAAAAGCGTCGTAGCAGCCAATTTAGCCTGTGCAATGATGGCAGAACTTCGCCAGCCCGTTTTACTGATTGATGCAGATTCACGAAGTGTCGGTGACCAAAATGTTATCTTGGGCCTAAAGCCGAATAAAACTTTGCGCGAGCTCACTCAAACAACAGCTTCTTTAAATTCAATGAATCCCAATCAAATTGTGACTGTGCATGGCTCAGGCATGCACTATATCGGTGCTGTTCGCGGGCCCGAAGAACGCTTAGATGTTAATCCCGAACTTGTAACAAAACTTCTGGAGTACTTAAGTCGCCAGTATAAATTTATTATTGTCGATCTTGGAAATGACCTGACGCCCTTGCAAAGTTCGATTTTACAGGATGCGACAGCGGCATTAATCGTAACGACACCTGAACTATTGGTCGTCACACAGACTCAACGTTTGATGCATGATCTTTTTTCAGCAACATTTCCAAAGGATATGTTTCAGCTGGTGATCAATAAAATTTCACCTGCAGGGATCAATCCGCAAGCCATTTCCAATCAATTATCTCTGCCCGCGGTAGGCCTTATTCCGCAGGATGATTTAACTAGCGCGGCCGCTTTACAAAAATTCACACCTTTTGTTTTAAGCAATCCAAAAGCGCCTGTTAGCCAAGCTTATTTTGAGTTGGTTAGAAAATTAACCGGTGGAATTTTACAAAAATTAAAATCAATGGCGCGGCCAAAGGCAGTTGTCATTCCCTCGTCGACAGCTGGTGGAAATTCACCATCAGCTTCATCGATGGCTGGATTGGATCCAATGACGCAAACAAAGCTTCGCGTTCATTCCGAATTAATTCGAACAGCTGACTTGAATAAAATGCTAGCAGAAACTCGTGGCGACGAGGCCAAGCAAAATGAACTTCGCGAAAAAACGAAACGTGAAATCACCTTGATCGTCGATAAAGAAGCCCCTGACGTTTCACGGGAAGATCGTTCAAAAATTATCAAAGAAGTTTTAGAAGAATCCTTAGGCTTGGGCCCACTAGAGGATTTATTGGCCGATCCAAACATCACTGAAATTATGGTGAATGGCGCTAAAAAAATATTCGTAGAAAAATCTGGAAAAGTCGCTATGTCGCCTGTGACATTCACTTCCAATGATCACCTTCGACGCATTATCGAGCGCATTGTGACGCCACTAGGTCGTCAGATTAACAATGCAACCCCTTACGTTGATGCCAGGTTAAAAGACGGCAGTCGAGTCAACGCAGTGATTGAACCCTTATCCATTGACGGCCCGGCCGTGACCATTCGTAAATTTCGAAAAGGCGGCGTGACGCCAGAAAAATATATTGAATATGGATCTATGAATCGGCAAATGATCGATTTTATGCGGATCTGTGTGGAAAATGGAATCAACATCGTCGTCAGCGGCGGCACGGGTTCCGGAAAAACGACTTTGCTAAATATGCTATCTTCCTTTATCCCCTCAAACGAACGAATCATCACTGTCGAGGACGCAGCCGAGCTGCAACTTCAGCAAGAGCATGTCGTTCGCTTAGAAACAAGACCTCCCTCCATGGAAGGGACCAATGCCGTCAGCATCCGCGATTTAATCAAAAACTCTCTGCGAATGCGTCCCGATCGAATCGTTGTCGGCGAGTGCCGGGACGGTGCTGCTTTGGATATGTTGCAAGCTATGAATACAGGTCATGATGGTTCGATGACAACGACTCACGCCAATAATCCGCGGGAATGTATTATGCGACTTGAAACATTATGTATGATGGCCGGAATGGAACTTCCTGTCAGAGCCATCCGTGAACAGATCGCTAGTGCCGTTAATTTAATTGTGCAAATTTCTAGGTGTGCAGATGGTTCACGTAAAATTATTGCCATCACTGAAGTGGGTACTATTCAGGGCGACTATCCGACTTTAGCAGAAATTTTTGAATTCAAACAAACCGGCTTTGATAAAAACCGTAAGGTCTTGGGCGTTTTTCAATTTAAAGGGACAGTTCCAAGGTTTGTACAAAAACTAAAAGATAAAGGTGTGGTTATTCCTAACGAACTTTTTGCGAATGATCCTAAGGCAGAGGCTGCCACGCCGGCAGCTTTGAAGAAAACCAGCTAAACGGAGACTACGGAATGTCGATTTTATATAATAATTGGATTTTTGTTCCCCTGATTGGCCTTGGCACAGCTTTTTTAATTTATTTATGGGCTGATAAAGTCATCGGGTTTCTTTATAAAAAAAGTCTTGGAAAGCGCGAAGAGATTATCAAACTTTTAAGGCTGATGGGTTCAGACGCTACTGAAAAACAAGTCACTATTTTCTTGCTGGTCATGAGCTATGGCTGGGGATTTTTATTTTTCATTTTATTTTGGCCAAAAATTATCGTTGGTCTTTTGTTTGCTGCTGGCGGAATCGTAGCAGGCTGGTCGCTTCCTTACGTCGTAATAAAAAATATGTATGACAGCCGATGCACAAAGTTTGTTGATCAAATGGTTGATGGCCTAACAATCATGGCCAATGGGATTAAGACTGGCACAGCGCCGATGCAAGCGATGCAACGAGTAACTGAAATCATGGGCGCGCCCATTCGTAATGAGTTCCAGCAAGTCATCACGCAAACTCAGTTCGGACAAAGCTTAGAAGACGCATTGATTGATTTGGGCGAAAGAATTCCAAAGCCCGACGTACAGATGTTTGTGACAGCGATTAATATTTTAAAAGAGACCGGCGGCAACATGGCCGAAACTTTCGAGACTATTGTCTATGTTATTCGGGAACGTCAAAAGGTTGAGAAAAAAATTCAAGCGATGACGGCCCAAGGGCTTATGCAGGGACTGATTGTTTCCGCGATCCCCCTGGTTTTAGTTGGGGTTTTCTTTGTCATCGATCCCGCTTTTATTATGCCGATGTTTAACACGACACTAGGTCTAGTCCTGTGTTTCGTCATGCTGACCCTTGAAATTATCGGTGGCCTGATCATCAAAAAAATTGTTACAATCAAAGTATAGAAGATCACTTCAAGGACGAGGTAGATAATGAAGTTTTATTTGGGCCTAGCCACATTGCTATTCAGCCTCACCACTTATGCCATTGTAGATTTACGCACAGCTAATTATTCCAACACGTGGATCGATATTCAAGTTGATGGCAGTGGTTA
>JAYWDA010000267.1:0-7233 GCA_043780105.1 Pseudobdellovibrionaceae bacterium
TATCTAGAAAAAATGAGCATGAATGATACAGGGCCTGTCGGTTTTGCGCCCTTTATTGGTTTGGGAGCAGGCTTTACTCCGAAAAATGATGTTCTTAATGTTGAAGGGGCTAATTCAAACATTAGATTGCTAGGTTCGTTTTATCCTGAAAATCAGAAATCTGTTTTTGATCTAGGTTTTGGAGCAATGAACCAAACTTTTTCTTCTGACCTTTCGCCCGAGCGAGCTGAAACCGGTGGAATCTTAGAGTATGCTGGGCGATATCAATTTGCTAATCGTTGGCAGGCTGGAGTTGTCGGCAATACGATTTTTGGACGAGGCGCTTATTACGGAGCTAATCAATCGGATGCGCAATTTGCAGGTCTGCAATTAATTCGTGAGATCACTTTAGAAAAGGGCCGCTTAGCGCGTGTCGGCGGACGCTTGATGCAAGATCTGAACGTTGATCAACAAAATATATATATTGGTATGATTGATTTTCAGTTTGGGTTCGGAGGATATCATCGCAGGGACGTTGCTGTGAATAATCCAGCCGATGCAGTGATCGTCCCTCAAACGGACACGACGCAAGTCACAGGTGCTACAAGCACTTTAGCTGAAGTTGCGCCCCTTGCTGTTCCTGTTGCGCAAATGGACTTAAAGGAATTGGTTGGGAATCAAGCCATTATCACTTTTGGTTCGAACAGCACAAAATTAAATCATAATGAAAAAGAAAAGGTTGAAGACCTTGGCTATATGCTGAATCAGCATCAAGATCTTTTTGAAAGTGTTGAAGTGGTTGGATATGCAGATAGCACTGGTAATGATGAAAAGAACATGAGTTTGTCAGAAGAACGCGCATCAAAAGTAGCTTCTATTTTAGAGCAACAAGGGATGTCTGCTAAAAATATTCAAGTGATTGGCAAAGGAGCAAGCTCTCCGTTTGCTGGCGGTGCATCGGCTGACGATTTACAGATGAATCGCCGGGTAGAGATTCGCTTGTTAGGTGTGAGAGATCGTAATGAATTGGACAATGCTTTGCAGGCTGAGTAAATTTTTAAAATTAAAAAATGACTCCGTCAAAAAACGGAGTCATTTTAATTTAGAAATGGGTGTATTTTTCTAGCTCGGCACAGCCGCCGATCAGTTGGCCTTTATGGAATACTTGTGGAAAAGTTGGCCAGCCACTCCATAATTTAATCGACAATCGTTGATGCCATTTTGAGAAGTAATTGCCGTGTTCGATATATTTGTAAGTAACATTTTTACCTTCTAAGAAACGCCGAGCTTTTTTGACAACGGGATTTTGGGACATTCCAATAATCACCCAATCATTTTTTTGTAAAGCTTGCTCAATTTCTTGAACGATCTCAGGGTGAAAGTTTTTGATGGCTTGCTGAGCCTGTTGGTCGACCTTGTCGGCTCCTAATATTTTTCTCATGGGGTCTCCTGGGTGAATTGTCGTTTTAAGAGTTGATAGTAAAGCCCATCGGTTTGCCTAGCAAGGTCCTCATGCTGACCGGTCTGGACAATTTTGCCTTGATGGACAACAAAAATAACATCTGCATTTTTTACCGTTGCCAAACGATGAGCAATGACCAAAGTTGTTCTTCCTTGCATCAAGCGTTGAAGGGCCTCTTGCACCAGATGTTCACTGGCTGTATCTAAACTACTTGTGGCTTCGTCTAAGATAAGGATCTTTGGATCCTTTAGCAGAGCTCGAGCGATGGCCACACGCTGTTTCTGGCCGCCGGAAAGTTGAATTCCTTTTTCCCCGACAGAGGTTTTGTATTGTTCAGGAAAATTTAAAATAAATTCAGACGCGTTGGCCGCTTGAGCTGCCGCTCTGACTTCTTCATCGTTGGCGCTGGGTCTTCCATAACGAATATTTTCTTCAATTGAGGTCGAAATCAAAACCGGTTCTTGTGAGACAATTCCAATATTTTCGCGAAGCCAGCTAGGCTGAAGAGTCTGAATATCGATTCCATCAAGGAAGATCTGCCCAGATTTTGGTTCATAAAAACGGGGAACCAGGCTTGCGATGGTTGATTTGCCGCCGCCGCTTGAGCCAACCAGGGCCATCACTTGTCCTGGTTTAATTTGAAAACTAATTCCCTTTAAAACTTCACTATCAAGACGTGTCGGATAACTAAAAAACACGTTTCTAAATTCTAGTTGTCCATCGATATGTTTTAAAGTTTCACCGACATCTGCCACCAAAGGCTCACGCTCAATAATTTCAAACACTCGGTGACTAGCGCCAATACCTGCCATAAAGTCACCCCACAGACTTCCCAAGCTTCCGACACCAATCGCAACCAGCATTAGGTAAAGTAAAAATTGAGTCAAATCACCAATTGAAAGATTTTGAAGTACAACTTCGCGGCCGCCATACCATAAAACAAAACAGATGGCTCCAAAGCCAACAACCATGGCAAACATCATAAAGGTCGTAATGGCCATCACCCTCAGGCGAACAAGTTGCAAAGCTTGGCTTAAAGCACTTTGGTAACGGACGGATTCCGCAGACTCTTGAACAAAAGATTTCACGGTTCTGACACTGGAAATAGTTTCTTCGGCAACAATGCTTGCTTGCGCTAAAGACTCTTGAAATTGTTTTGAGAATTTTCGAATGCGCTTACCAAAAATCGCAGCAGCGATGCCAACAGGTGGGATCAGTACTAACATCAGAACTGATAATTTCCATGACGTATAAAACATAAAGCCTAACCCGCCCAGCACTTGGCCTAAGTTTCTTAAGCCCATGGAGACGTTGACGCTAACGGTGTTTTGTAAAGTTGTACAATCTGAGGCCAAACGACTTGTTAATTCACCCGTTCGATGGAAATCAAAAAAAGAAACTTCTTGCGAGAAAATCTTTTCAAATAATTTTTGACGAAGGCGCAGAACCATTCGTTCGCCACTCATGGTGAATAAATAATATCTAAGACTTGAAGCGATACCTTGTAAAATAAAAGCCACAAAAAGAACACCGACAACAATAAGTAACAAATCTAATTTTTTTGGTTGAAGGACATTATCAACCATCCACCGAATAATCTGCGGATAGGCTAAACTGGCGCCACTGGAAATGATTAAAAAAAACAAACCCCAAAGAATGGAAGTCATTTCGGGTCGAGCAATCGACATTAAACGGGACATAGTTGAACGTTGCATAGTGAATTATGATCATATTGCGCATGACTTTTGTCTAGGAATTAAATTCATTGAGGTAAATCAACAGACTGAGGTCGTGCCGTCGCTTGCCCACTGATTTTTTATTTTCCACAATGATTCAATGGGATTGGAAGATGGTCCATGGCGTCGTTAGGAACGGTGTTGGCATGTTATTAAAATTTGTTGCAGCTTTAATTTTATGGACAGGAACGGCCTGGGCCGCGGATGTTGTTGAATTGCCCAAGGAAGAGTTGGCTCAGGAATCTGTTCTTCCTGTCTTTGATAATCCTGTCAGTGTAAAGAACCGCGCCGTTGTAACACAAAGTCATGTTGAAGTTGGTGGATATTACGGAACAGCACTGACTGAGCCGATCGCCAACGTTAGTAAGCTTGGCGTGACGGCTTACTATCATACAAGTGAGGATCATGCTTTTGGATTGCTCTACAGTAAAAACTTTGCTGGCCAGTCTGCTTACGCTAACCAGTTGAACAGCAAGTACAATCTAGATTTTTCTAGGGCTCCAGCTCCTGAATACTCGTTAATGGCCGACTATAATCTTAAAATGTTTTACGGAAAAATGAGCCTTTCAAAAAGTTTAGTTTTGAATTTATCACTATTTGGCACAGCCGCTTTGGGCACCGTTAAATACGCTCATAAATCTTATCCAGCAGCCGCGTTAGGTGTTGGCGAAAAGTTTTATTTTAGTCATCAGTGGGCTTTGCGTGTTGATTTGCGCCTTTACGCGCATCAGGCGCCCATTCCATTTTTGTCAGGCAATCCAGGAATTTTAGCTAGCAATACAAAGCCAAGTTTTGACAGTTTTCAAGAGCGTATGACTTACACGACCAATATGGATTTTGGCGTCAGCTATTTATTTTAGAGGGGAATTATGTTGAAGTTGATTTTCTTAATAGCTGTCGTGGGAGCAGGCCTGTTTCCCCTCCGTGGATGGGCGCAAGAAGAGTCGTCTTCAGACAATGACGAATTGCAGATCATTGAAGTTGAGCTTGAGAAAGCCACTGCGAAAAAAAATAACGAAGCACCTAGCGCTGAAAAAGCGGCTGAAGTAAAAGAGGCAAGTTTTAGCGGATTAGGAACTTTAGCGCCCTTCTCAGAAGTATCTGTGATTCAAAAAAGATATATGCCTAAAACGGGTCGTTTCCAGTTTTATGGTGGTTTAAATCTTGTGACCAACAACCCCTTCTTTGAAACTTACGGAGTCGTCGCAAAAGGGGCTTATTTTTTAAACGAAACTTGGGGCGTCGAGGGCAACTATTTTAATTTAACTACGAGTGAAGCCAAATCAACCAAGGAATTAAAAGATTTTCAAAATGTCAGTACAGATAATCTTATTTATCCAAAAGATTATCTTGGACTAGATGTGCTTTGGTTTCCTATGTATGGGAAATTCAGTTTGTTCGGCAAAAAAATTATTCCTTTTGATATGTATTTCTCTGGCGGTTATGGCGTCACCGGAACACAATCGAACGAAAAACCAGGGACCTTGCACTTTGGAACTGGCCAAATATTTTCAGTCACCAAAGGTATTGCTGTTCGCTGGGACTTTAGTTGGCATAGTTTTTCAGCTAAGGGCATTGAAGAAAACAGTTCAAATTTCAACTTTCTATTCTTAAGTGTCGGCGCCAGTTTCTTTTTTCCGGAGGCTAGTTACAGATGAGAAACTTAATACCGCAAAGTTTTATCTTTGTTCTTCTGGCTGGTACGATGCTCCTGTTTGCGCAGATCCCATCGGCGCACGCCGCGGCAAGAAAAGGCGCGACAAACAAGGCTCAAACTCCTAGAAGAAATAATAACCCAGTGCCAAGCGCCAATCCGAACTCAACGGCTCATCAACAGCTAGCGCGAGCCTTGGATCTAGCTGGGAAGGGGCAATATCAAGCAGCGGCTAGTCAGCTTTTCATTTTATCTCGCAGATCTGAATTGGCTGAAGACAGGCCTCAAATAAAATATATTTTGGGTTTAATGCTGATGGAATTAAAAATGAGTCAAGTCGCTGCTTTTCAGTTCGTCGATGTGATTCGAATGAATAATACAAAATATAAAAAGCAAGCCATCGAAAAGTTATCGATCGTTGCTGATAGTTTGGGCGATGATACTTTGCTCGATTACGCAATTTCTAGGGTCGATGTGATCGATATTCCAACCAATAACAAAGATATGATCAATTACCGCATCGGGGAAATTAAAAGTAAAAATAAAGATTTTATCGGTGCTGCTAATTATTTTAATCGGGTGCAGCCTGGCAGCAGTTATTATAACCAAGCTCTTTTCAGCAAAGGATTAGCCGAGCTTTCGCAAAATAAAACTGATTCAGCGTTAGATTCTTTCAAGAACTTATTAGCCATTCGTGGAAAATCTGGCGTGACAGACACAAATAGGGTGGCTGCTCAGTTAGCGATCGCTAGAGCTTTGTATCAGAGGCAAACCTGGGATGAAGCCATCGAGGCTTATGCTAAAGTTCCTCGAGATCATTTTTTATGGCATCAAGCGATGTTTGAACAATCTTGGGCTATGCTCAGGGGAGCGCGCTTTCGTTCAGCGTTAAGTAATTTTCAAAGCTTACATTCGACTTACTATGAAGATTTTTATATTCCCGAGTCATTGCTTTTAAGAGCCATCGTGTATCTTTATATTTGCAAATACGATGAGATGGAAAAAGTTCTAACTTTGTTTGAAAAAACATATGGACCGGTTCGCACTCAAATTTCAGGATTTTTAAATCGGAACAGTTCGCCTTACGAGTACTATGTGGAGGCCGAAAAAGCTTACGACATTAAAAAAGGAAAAGAGGCTACGGCCAATTTGAGGCTTCCTTACCTCGTTCTTAAAAATGCGTTGGAGCAAGGCGATATTCGTCGCGGCTTTCAATACCTGAAAACTTTAAATGATGAAAAGGCACGGGTTGAAGCCAACCTTACCATCAGAGGAACTCCGCTGGGAGTTTATGCTCTTAAAATTATCTCCAGTCGCGGGAAAAATAAGAAAATTGCCATGGGAGATATGGTGCGGGCCCATTTACAAAATATGCGGGCCGATCTTTCAGACCTTTATGAACAAGCAGGTCTGATTCGATATGAAATGATCAGCGGTAAAAAAGACACCTTAAAGAAAAAAATCACTGGAAATGATCTGGCATCCGCTCAGATTGACGACAAAATTAATCGTGAATTTTATATTGAAAACGGATACCAGTATTACCCTTTCAAAGGGGAATATTGGCTAGATGAGGTAGGAAATTACCACTACCTCGGAAAACAAAGTTGCGAGTAAATATGAAAAACCAACTGTTTGTGTCCACCCTAATTATTGTCGGAATGATGGCTTCAACATCCGTGGCCATGGCGAAAGGCTCGTCTAAAAAAACTGTGGCGGAATTGATGGCCCAGATTAAAGACGAAAATCGGGGGGGTAAGGTGCAATTGCAAAAAGGCGAAACCTCTTTGCCCAATTCGCAACTTCCATTTGCGCCGCTGACACAAAGAAATTTAGAAGACATCAAGCCACCCAGATCCGCTGAAATTTTTAAACGAGAAGGTGGTCTTAAGGCCGAATATGAAAAAATCCTCGATCAGCAGATCAATGAGCTTTATAAGTTAACCATTCAATTCAAGAAAAGTTCAAATAGGGGCGAGCTTTGGCTGCGCTTGGCGGAACTGTACGTTGAAAAAGCTTCGTATATCGACGCTAAAAGACAAAATGAATACGATCGAAAACTCAATGCTTTTCAAGCTGGAAAAACGAAAGTGAAGCCCGTTTTAGATACGGTCGAAGCCCGCGAGTATAATCGTAAAGCCTTGCAACTCTATACATGGTTTGAGAGGGATTTTTCGCGTGATCCAAAGATTGCTCAGGCTTTATTCTTTCTAGGTTATAATCACTTTGAATTGGGAAACCATAAAAAAGGTATCGAATATTATAATCGCTTGGTCAAGAAGTACCCAAGCAGTCCTTTTGTGACAGAAGCTTATTTCGCTTTGGCTGAGTATCATTTCGACAATGATAAGTGGGTCGAAGCTTACCGCAATTATTCGCCATTGATTAAAGATAAAAGCCAC